>JBEKDW010000189.1:0-5253 GCA_050014155.1 Anaerolineales bacterium | reverse complement strand
CACCTGCTCGGCGGTGAGTTTTCCCTGCCCTTGCCAGATGGGGAGCAGGTCCCGCAGGCGTGCCGCGGCGTGCAACGCCACGCCCATTTCGCGCAGGCTCTCCGCGCCGCCGCTCTCGCGATCCACCAGGACCACCAAGTCTTCCACCACCAATCCCGCGCCGCGCAGTTTCTCGAGCGCTTCCAGCTTGGCGCCGCCGGTGGTCACCACATCATCGATCATCACCACCCGCTCGCCCGGCGCATGTGCGCCCTCGATTTGCGCCTTGGTCCCATAGTCCTTGGCTTCCTTGCGCGGGTAGATCATCGGCCAGCCCGTCTGCAGGCTGACGGCCGTCGCGATCGGCAACGCGGCGTAGGGAAGTCCGGCGATGCGGTCGAATTTCAATTCGCGCAGGAGCGGGACGTACACCGCCGCCGCGCGGGCTAGCAGTTCCGGGTTCGACACCAACTGGCGCAGGTCCAGGTAGATCGGCGACTGCTTTCCGGATTTGAGCGTGAAATTTCCAAACTTGACGCAACCCGACCCGCTGAGGATTTCCGCCACCTCGAGGTGCGCCGGTACCGCGGTCGAAGGTTGCACGCGCGGCGCCTGCATTGCCTCGCGCATGACCGCAACAAGCTTCTCGGCTTCGGCGCGTGGGCTCGCGGCGCGGGCCAGCGACCGCGAGACGTTCACCGTCACGCCCAAGCCATCCGCGCGCATTCCCGCATCCACTGCGGCCCGCAGATCTCCGCCTTGTGCGCCCACGCCCGGCACGAGCAGCCAGACATCCGGCGCGAGCGCGCGCACGCGGGCGATCGCCGCGGGGTCGGTCGCGCCCACCACCAATCCGACGTTGCCGCGGGTGTTCCACTTCCGCGCCAGCGCAACCACCGCCTCGTACTGCGGCACGCCGTCCACGCGCCGCAACTGCAGATCGGCCGCGCCGGGGTTCGAGGTGCGGCACAGGATGAACGCACCGCGTTCCTCTTTTTCCAGAAATGGTGCGACCGAATCTCCGCCCAGGTACGGATTGACCGTCAACGCGTCGACCCCGAGCGTTTCGAACGCCGCGCGCGCGTAGGCTTTGGATACATCGCCGATATCCCCGCGTTTGGCGTCGAGGATCACCGGCACGCTCTGTTTCCGGCACGCACCGATCACTTCCTGCAGCGCGCGAATGCCCTCCGGGCCGAACGCTTCAAAAAACGCGCTGTTGGGTTTGAACGCCAGCGCCAGGTCCGACGTCTCCCGGATGATGCGCAGGCAGAAATCCAGCGCCGCTGCTGCCGTCGGCCGGGGAAGCAAATCCGGATGCGGATCGAGCCCGACGCAGAGAAGTGATTGGATGCTGCGGGCGCGGTTGTCAAGTAAAGAAGAAAAAGTGGCCATAAATTCGATTCATCTCCTATCGGACATCGGACCATAGACCATGGACCATGGTCGATTGTCTATCGTCGATGGTCTCTGCTTAGGCCTTTCCCAGCACCATCGCCAGAAGCGCCATGCGGATGTAGAGGCCGTATTCCATCTGCCGGAAATAGGCCGCGCGCGGGTCGGCGTCCACATCCATCGCGATCTCGCCCACTCGCGGGAGCGGGTGCATCACGATCATCTGATCCTTGGCCAGCTTGAGGGTATCGGGCGTGACAACGAACGCGCCCTTGACCGATTCATACATCGCCTGATCCTCGAACCGCTCCTTCTGCACGCGGGTGACGTAGAGCACGTCGGTATCCGGCAAGACCTCGTCCAGGGTCGTGTGCTCCTGGATCGACATCCCCTGGATTTTCAATTCAGCCACCAGCTCGGGCGGCATGCGCAGGATGTCCGGCGAGACGCAATGCAGTTTCGTCTGGAATTGCGCCAGGAGCCGGGAGAGCGAATGCACCGTGCGGCCGTACTTGAGGTCGCCGAGCATCGTCACGGTCAAATTCTCCGTCCGGCCGAGTTCCTCCCGGATGGTGAACAGATCCAGCAGCGCCTGGGTGGGATGTTCGCCCACGCCGTCGCCGGCGTTGATCACCGGCTTGTGCGCATACAGCGCCGCGATCGCCGCGGAGCCCACATCCGGATGGCGGATGACAATCACGTCGGCGTAGGATTCCAGCGTGCGCACCGTATCGGGCAGGGATTCTCCCTTGGCCACCGAGGAGTAGCGCACTTCGTTGATCGGGATCACGCTTCCCCCCAACCGCTGCATCGCCGCCATAAAGGAGGACGAGGTGCGGGTGGAGGGCTCGTAGAACAAGTTGGCGAGGATCTTTCCCTTGAGCAGGTCGAACGTGCCGACGTGTTCGACCATCGAACGCATCTCCTCAGCCACGCCGAAAACGTATTCCAGATTTTCGCGACCGAATTGCGAGACGGAGAGAATGTCTTTCCCATAGAACGGCGTCTGGCGCATATCGCCAAAGGGAAGGTGCGGACTCTTTTCGCGGCGCTGCGTCGGTGGAACATACGTGGCCATGGTGGCATCCTTTCTATTTCCGCCGCGCCCGTCCTTCGGGCAGCGGCGGATGGCATCCCGCCCCTTTTACATCGGGATGGGTTTAATCGGCTCGGGTGGGAGCGCCATGCCGAACAGATTCCTTCCGTACCCCGGCTCCACAAGAACATCCGGCGCCTGGTAGACAATCCTGCCGCGCAGATTCACTTCCACTACTTTTCCCTGCACGGGCATCCCTTCAAACGGGGTCCATTCGCAACGCGATTGCAGGTAATGCCCGCGAATCGTCCATTGGGCTTCGAAATCGACATCGATGAAAGTATCCAATTGTTCCGGCAAATGGAAGATCCGCCGCGGGTTGTCGACCATTCGTTTGAGAATATCCTCCATGGTCAGGCGCCCTTCGCGCACCGCGCCCAGCAGGATTGGCAGGGCGGTTTCGAGGCCGGGGAATCCGGGCGGCGGATTTTCGCCGTCCTTCTCGGCGGGCGTATGCGGCGCGTGATCGGTGGCGAAGCAATCGATCACCGCCAGGTTGTCCCACAGCGCCTGCTGATCGGCCTTGGTTGCGAGTTTGGGGCGGACCTCGCTGCGCCCTGCTCCGATGCGCGGGATGTCTTCCTTGGTGAGGAACAAATGGTGCGGGGTCACTTCGCAGGTGACTGCGAGTCCTTTCTCCTTGGACAATTTGATAAGGAGGATTTCCTTCTTGCGGCTGACATGGGCGATATGCACGCTCCGCCCGAGCCGGGCGGCCAGCTGGATGGCAAGCGCGATGCGTTTGCCCTCGGCGTGCACAACGATCGGCTTCTGCGCGGGCCAGTTGGCCATGTGGGCGGCTATCGCGCCGGGGTCGCCGAGCCGCAAGGGGCCGAACGTCCGATCGAGGTACATCTTCAACCCGACGGTCTTGGGCGCGAGGGCGGCCGCGGTTTCCACGTTATCTTCCCCTGCTCCCAGAAAGAGGCCGTAATCGCACAGAGCCTTCTTCCTTGCACTCTCTTCTGCACTCTCAAGCGACGCCGGATCCGTCGTCGGCGGGTCGGTATTGGGCATCGCCAGAATACAAGTGAACCCGCCGGCAAGCGCAGCGGCTGTGCCGCTGCGCCAATCCTCTTTATGCGTCTGCCCCGGCTCGCGCATGTGCACGTGCGGATCGATTAAACCCGGGAGGGTCAGCATACAGCCTCCCCGAGGAGATGAAAAAAGAGAGCCTTGCGGCTCTCTGGAACGGCTGAAATAAACAAAACGCCCGCGCGGGGGCTGAGCCCCTTCCGGGCGCTGGGCATTGTCGCGGGTCGCTGGTTTTTCATGCCGCGCGAATTATAGACGTTTCCGATTTTTCGTCAAGCGGGCCGGAGTGTGAAATGCTCCTGCGGCGGAATTACCGCTTTAATCGTCTCCGCGCATACGCCTTTTCAACTCCCCCGGTGTGCTGCCCACATCCTCCTTCTCCAGACTCACTCCGGTCACCCACGCCACAGCCCGAGTCCAGCTATCACCCTCCGAACCCATCGGCTCCCCCGTGAACCGGTAATCGCTCTTGCGCATGAATTCCTTCAACTCGACCAGAAGATGCCCGGCCCGGCGCAGACCATGGCGCCGCAACGCGGTTTCCACTTTTTCGGGAAGCGGATTCGAGAGCGCCAGATCCAGATGATACAGGCAGAATCCCTCCGACCCGTTTACTGCCTCGAGCATCCGCTGGTCGCCGGCGCGAAGAGATTCGGTCAACGTGTGCAGCACGCCCTGCTCGGTTTCGCGCTCCACCTTGCAGGCCAGACAATCCGGGTTGTCGCCCCGCGAGAGAGGTTTCCTACGTCCCTTGGCAGGGGAAAAAACTGGTCCGGGAGCGCCCCGCTTTTCCCCGGCGACAGATCCTTCCCCGCCGGCTTTCAATTTCCCGGCCGCGTCTTCGATCAGGCGGTTGTAGAGAATGGCCACGCCGAGCGCCGAGCCCCAGGGAATTTTCAACAGCATCTCGCCGTGTCTCCTGCAGTACCCGCCGGTGTCGGCAAATTGGTTTTGCGCGTGCGGGTCAGTCACCAGCCCGTACAGGGCATGGTCGATATAGTGCATCGCCTTACTCCGCGTGAGCTCGCACCCCGGGCACCGGCCGCGGGAGAGAATTTCCAGAATATCGAAATAAAAAGCGGGGGTTTGGGTCATGGGTAGGTAGCCTGTGGGCGCCGCGCGGGTTTTGATCCGCGAGAATCAGCGGTGTCAAGCGCCCGATGCCAGCACGGCCAGCGCGTTGAACAATTCCGCCACGCCCTCGCCGGATTGCGCGCTGGTTTCGACGTATGCCGCGCCAATCGAATCCGCGAACGCTTTTCCGGCGCCGCGCTCCGAGGCCAGGTCCAGTTTATTGCCGACCACCAGGAGCTTCGTGCCTTTCGCATTGGTTTGCGCTTCCCCGCACCAGGCAGGAAGGTGTTCGAGCGTGGCAGGATTGGAGAGGTCGAACACCAGCGCCGTCGCGCGGCTGCCGCGGTACATTCCCGTGCGCACCACCTCGAACCGTGGTTGCCCGGCCATATCCCAGATGGAAAGCTTGACCGCGCCCGCGGGCCGGTCGACCACCTTGGTCTGAAAATCCACGCCGATGGTGGCGACGCGCGACTCTTCGAACTTGCCCTCGCAATACCGCCGGATCAGGGAGGTTTTGCCGACGGCTTCATCGCCCGCGATCGATACTTTATACAGTGGGATGTCCGACATCTTCAGGCTCCTTGGAACGCGGGGGATCGGCTACTGCAGGTAATACTCGTGGGGGAAGACCATCCCGTCGATGTTGATCGGCGATTGCTGCAACCTGGGCT
>JBEKDW010000188.1:0-5296 GCA_050014155.1 Anaerolineales bacterium | reverse complement strand
GGCGAAATCGCGGCCCAGGCGTTGTACCTGGCGCGTATCCTTCGCGCCGAGGGCAAGACACTGACCAACCTGGTGCTGATGGGGATGGGCGAGCCTTTTCTTAACTACGACGCCACGCTCGCGGCCATCGCGCGGCTCACCGATCCGGAGGGTTTCGGCTTCGGCGCCCGCCGCATCACCGTCTCCACCGTCGGGATCATCCCCGGCATCGAACGCTTCACCCGGGAACACAGCCAGGTGAACCTCGCGCTCTCGCTGCACGCCGCCGACGACGACCTGCGCGATCGGCTGGTGCCGATCAACCGCACCTACCCGTTGGCGGATTTATTCCAGGCCTGCGATGGGTACATCCAACAGACGAATCGCCGGCTCTCCCTGGAGTGGGCGCTTATCGACGGGGTGAATGACTCCCCCGCCCAAGCCCGCCGTCTGGCCGCGCGCATCCGCAAATCGCTTTCCAAACCGCTCGTGCATGTCAATTTGATCCCGCTCAACCGGACCAGAAAATTCGATGGCGCCCCTTCCCAGGCCGAACGCATTGCCGCGTTTCGCGCGGTCTTGGAAGAAGAAGGGCTGGCGTGCACCGTGCGCGTTCCGCGCGGCGTGGATATTGCCGCCGGGTGCGGGCAACTTGCGGGGTTGAAAAATAATTTGGCGGATGGAGATCCGAACAAGCAAACGGGAAGTAAAACATAGGTCCGCCCCGACGGGGCGGACCTATCCCGATTGAAATAAACGTCGGTCACATTACAAACCCGCAAACACCATAATCCGGTTGTTGTCGGTATCCGTGATAAATAGGTTTCCTTTGGAATCGACCGCGATGCCCGAGGGCATCGCAAAGGAGGAACTGTCCTTGCCGAACGCGCCGAAGGTGAAGAGAAATTTGCCCTCGGCGTCGAACACCAGCACCCGCGCATTGCCCGGGTCGGTGACCCACACACGCCCGTCGCTCGAGACGGCCAGATACGGTTTCATGTCGGTGGATTGGCCTTCCCATCCGGCGATTGGCCATTCCTTTTGATACTGCCATGTGCCATTAGTCTCCTGGAATACCTGCACGCGCTGGTTCCAGGTGTCGGCCACATAGAGCCTGCCGTCCGGACCGATCGCCACGCCCACCGGCTCATCAAATTGTCCGGAGTCAAACCCGGCTTCACCTATCTTATCGAGGAATTTCCCCTCTGCATCGTAAATCACGATCCGCTTATTCCCAGTGTCGGCGACAAACACCCGGCCCTGGCTGTCCACTGCCACCGCCCGCGGACCGTAAAGCGCGTAATTCGGATCGGCGCTCGAGGAGGATCCCCAAGTTTTAAGGAAGTTGCCTTTGGCATCGAATTTCTGGATGCGGAAGTTCCAGGTGTCGGCGACGTATACCGATCCGTCGGGACCGACCGCAACACCCCACGGTTCGTTGAACAGCCCGGTCGCAGCCTGCGAGGAATCCGTCCCGCTGAATCCTCCCCAGAAATTAATCAGATTCCCGACCGGATCGAAGTGTTGGATGCGGTGGTTGTTCGTGTCGACCACGTAGATCGACCCGTCCGGCGCGGCGGCGATCCCGCGCGGCCGCTGCAGCGATCCAGGGTCGGTGCCGGCCTGGCTCCAGATCTCAGATGCCGCGACGTTGCGTACGGCGCCCGCGTATGGGTCAACCGCGACGGGCGGGGAAAAGGCTTCCGAGCCATATTGCCACAGCTGCGCGGCGATATCCTTGCGCACGTACAACCGCATGCGTTCCCCGCTGGGCCATCCGGAGAGCGTCAGGTTTTCGCCGGTAAGCGTCGCGTACGCCGAGTAATCCCGGTTCCACCAGATGTCCCAGAGCGCAGTCCAGTATTCCGGACGAGCCAGCGCATACTGGATCCGGTTCCAGGTCAGGTTGAAATAATCCATCATCGGCCACCAAAGGCGCATGTAGGTGAACGCGTAATGGGTTTTGGAGAGCAGCTTGTCCGCCTGCGGCCAGTACATGTCCGCGACGATCACCACCGGATCGTCGACGTACGATCGGTCGAGCGTCTCACCGTAATTGACGGCGTTGGGATAATCCCGCAAATACCAGTTCATCAGCCATCCGGAACGAACGTCGTATGGGACTACGATATTCAGGTCGTCATGCGTTTCGTGTGAGATTTCCTCGATTTGGGAAAGCGCGGTCTTCACGCCGGAAGCGGAGTGCGCATACACGAGAAACTCGGTTGCGTCGTTGTAATTGATGTAGCTGGCCATCCATGCCGTGCGCGCGGTAAGCAGCGCCAGCACGATCACGATCCCCAGGTAGGCGATATGGACAAATCTGCCGGGAAGTATCCCCCTCCACAGCCACACCAACAGGAAAATGCTCACCGCCGCGACGACGAAGTAAGAAACGAAATTCCCAGTGGCGGCAAGCTGATCGAGCGTATTTCCAGAGAAGGGGCGAACCGGCCAAGCCAGAGTTACCAATGTCTGAACCGATGCGATCACCGCGGAAGGCAGCACCAGGAGCCCAATCCAGCGCGGAGAGACCAGCAGCCAGGCCCAATCGATTTTTTCGATCACCTTGCCGATCACCCAGCCGCCCAGAAGGATCATCGGCAGCGTGATGTGCACCGTCAGCCAGGGCATTTTTTCTCCAGCCAGGGTGAATGCGATCAGCGCGCCCACGCACCAGTAGGCGAACATCCACGGGACCGGCGATGCAACGATGGAATGCCAGATTGTCCCATCCCTGGATTCGGGCTCCGCCTCGCCGGTTTGAGGCGACGGTTCTTTATTTTCCAGTGCGACTTGTTTCTTTCGTAACCCCCAGGCCACAAACGGCGAGGAAATCAGGAGAAACGCCGGCAGATATTCATAAACGGGAATTTGCAGAAGAATGTAGTAGTACCAGGGCTGGGTACCGCGATGCACCTCCTGCTGGGCCATCCAATAATTCACCGAGCCGACCAGACCGACAACCACCCCGGCAAAGTTGGTCAGCGCAACGGAGAAGAGTGCGAAATAAATCCCGAAGAAGATCCCGGCACAGATCAACCATAGTTTTCTATTCCATAATAAACCGATCACAATCGCCGGAATGATCACCGCCAGGAGACATGCCAGCGACTCGATGATGTACATAGTGTCGCGGATCTTTACGAATGGGTCCCCGTCGAACGGATTGAGGTTGAATAGCGCCATGGGAAACGCGGCGAGTTGCGGCAGCAGCGTGGTCCCCATCACCACCAGAATATCGACCACGGGCAAGCTCTCGCGCAGGACGGGCAGCGGAAACTCGGAGAGCAACGTCCAAATAGCGGCACCCAACGCCAATAAGCCAAGGATCAGCAAGGCCAATCCGATCTGAACGATCGGGCTGGTAATCAGCATGGCGGTGTGGGTCATCATATCCGGAGGGGTCACCACACCGGACGCCTTCGCCTGTTGGATCAGGTCTCCACGTCCCGCAACGAATAGGGCGGCCGCACCCGCCGCGAGTACAACGGCCAGGAACGAGAAGAACAGATACCGCCCGCGTCGGCCGGAATTTTCCCAATGCTGCAAAATCAGCTGCAGTTGGAGCAATCCGGCCAGAAAGACGATCGCCAGCACAACGTAAATGTACGCAGTTTCCTTGGTGGCATAGTGCAGCGCCGTGGCGGCCGCCAGTAGGTACAGCCAGCGGGGTTGTCGGCTTTCCAAATAGCGGCCGATGGCGTAGAACATCAGCAGCCCCCATACCACGACGAATGATTCGTTTCGGACGTAGCGCGAGTAATACAGCATATAGGGCGAGATCGCCATAAGCGCCCCCGCCGCCAGCGCCCCCGCCCTGCCCAGCCAGCGCCGGAAGAAATACAGGATCATCACCGCCGCCACACCGAACAGCGCGGCGGGAACCCGCGCGGAAAAGTCGTCCGCGCCGAACATGGCGAACGACCCTGTTAAGAGCATGATCTGGAACGGGCCGTGGGTCATCGGGTTGGGTGTGTATCCCCTTCCCTGATAGAGGTACCAGGCTAGCTGTGTATGCTGACTCTCGTCGTGGCTCATCACCCGCGTATCGAGCATCGCAAACCGTGAGCCGATCGCGACGACGCACAACACGGTCCACAGCAGATGCTCCCATCGGATCGGGAATCCGCGGATCACCGCACGGTCCAGCCAAGACGAAGTGGGGAATTGTTGGTCCATCGATTTATCCTTTGGGAGCGCGTCTCCCCGATTTTCGGTACGGCGTAAATCGGTTTTTCCCTGCGGTTTTCCAGTAAGGCGGCTTGGCACCTTCTGCGCGGCGGGATGCAACTTCCGCGGGAATGTGTTTGCCTTTATTTCGGTCGGGGGTGAACCGTTTTTTATCCGCGGATCTTCGTTGAGCCGACTCCGTTCCGGGACCGGCTCGGGAGGCAAGTTCCGCGGGTATGCGTCGGCTTGCGTTTCGGTCGGACGGAAAACGTTTTTTCCACACGTGTTTCCGTGGAGCAGACATCGTTCCGGAACCGCGCAGTGACGTAATTTCCGCCGGAGTTAATTCGCGGTACTGCCCGGGCCGGAGGCCTCCCAGCGTCAGGCTGCCGATTTTTCGGCGGATGATCCGCACGACCGGCAGCCCAATGCACCGGCCGATCTCGCGCAACTCGTGCTTGCGTCCTTCGTGCATCACCACGCGCAACCAGGCGCCGCGTCCTTCCGGGGATTCCACCACAACCTCCATCGGTGACGTGCGGACACCCTCTTCGAGCACGACACCCCTGCGCCAGATCTCCAACTGCTCTTCGGAAGGCCGCCGAGCCACCAGCACGCGATACTCCTTCTCCACCTCGTACCGCGGATGGGAGATGCGCTGGGCCAGCGCACCGTCGTTGGTGAGCAAAATCAATCCTTCGCTGTCTTTGTCCAGACGCCCGACGGGGAAGAACCGGCCCTTGACGGGAAGTAGATCGCGTACGGTTGCGCGGTTCCCCTGCGGTGCGAGCGAGGAAACCACCCCGCGCGGTTTGTGCAATGCAAAGGTTTGCAGCGCCGCGGCCGTCTGAAGGGCCGAACCGTCCACCGTGATTTTATCGGCCGCCGGATCGGCGCTCATTCCCAAAGTGGCGGTTCGTCCATTGACTTGCACCCGGCCCGTCTCGATCAGCTGCTCGCAACTGCGGCGGGAGCCCAAACCCGCCGCGGCCAGCAGCTTTTGCAACCGCTCGGTCGCCATCGGAATCACTCCTTCAGAATCGGCGCCGCGGGCGTGCCGGAGTCGGGGGAAATTTCCTTCAACGGCTCTTCTAAATCCAGCATAGGTAATTCCGCCGTCGACCCCAGTCCGAAATGTCTCAGA
>JBEKDW010000187.1:0-5307 GCA_050014155.1 Anaerolineales bacterium | reverse complement strand
AAGAATTTGTATCAGCGTTTCCGCGGCCAATTGCCCCATTCCCTGAATACTTTGGCGGACCGTGGTAAGCGGCGGATCCATATGCGCGGCCGATGGAATGTCGTCGAATCCCACAACGGCCACATCTTCTGGAATCCGTTTGCCCGATTCGCGCAACGCGCGCAACGCGCCCACTGCCATGGTGTCACTGGCGACAAAGACGGCATCCGGGTTTTGAGGTATCAGGCGCATCATGCTGGTGTATCCACCGCTTTCCGAAAAGTCACCCTCCACCATAAGGGCCGGGTCGGGGTTCATCCCACGCTCGTGGAATGCGCGCTCATAGCCTTCCCGGCGGTCGATACCGGCGATCATATTATTCGGACCGGTGATGGTGGCCACCCGGCGCCGACCCAGGCGGAGTAGGTGCACGACCGCTTCGCGTGCGCCTTGGAAGTTGTCTGCATCCAAATAACTCAGATCGGTTCGGGTGGGGTGCCGTCCGATGAGCAGGAACGGCAGACCGGATTTGGTTAAGGCCTCAAGGATGGGATCATCGATGAGATAGGAGGCAATGACCATGCCATCCAGGAGGCTGTCCGAAACCAATTGATGGATTTTGGTCTGTTCTTGTTCTGGGTTGGTCAACCACAACATGACCGAATAATCGCGTGCGTTGCAACCCGTGGTGATGCCTTGAATTAACCTAGGATAATACGGATCGGTGAAGAGCGAGGACTGCGCAGTCGGTAAAACCAAACCAATAATTCTAGTCCGCCCGGAAGCCAACCCTCGCGCCACGGTATTAGGTCGATAATTCGCTTTCCGAATAACTTCCTTGACGCGCGCGCGCGTGGACTCTTTTACATTCGGATCGTTATTGACCACACGGGAAACCGTGGATCTCGATACGCCGCTCAGCTTGGCGACTTCATCAATCAACATTCAGGAGGGCTCCTTCAATAATGATACTAACTACTTGGGTGATAAAAAAATATTGGGACCGCTCCCAATAATAAGGTAGAATCTAGTAATTGTCAATAGTTCACGCCCCATTTTTTAACGATAAACTTGTATTTTTTAGCCCATTTTTCAAATCCGTCGAGAATCATGAATAGACAAGTAATCCAGTTATAAATGGCGATTTCAAGACGAATTCAAGCCTTTTTTGTAATCGAAAATGATCGCATTTCTCCAACGGAATCCCGCCGCCATCCCCATCAAACTGTAGAACAAAATAGCTGTTCCCGATCGCCATTTCCTTCGAGAAATGGCATCTCTGGCTTGGTTTGCCTTGGTATTCATAGGGTGACTTTTTCTTGATCCTGCTTTTCGGGTGGAGCGAGAGAGTGATTGCGGACGGGCTCGAATAATCCAAGGGAATACCGATTTTGTCATTCTCTCCCTGCCGATACGAAGAGCGGCTCCAGTAAATCGAAAAGAAAAGGTCAAACGGGAATCGCCGTCCGTGCAAAGACTGCCGACCCAATTCCCGGCGATGGCCCGATCGCACAATTCTGAAAAACCCCGGGGGCGGATCCGGCATTTATTAGTGGAAGACACGCAACGACAGCATGAGGCCGGATGGAGAGATCTACCGATAGCAGGGATGGAGAAAAAATAGAGATCCTTCCTTGCACCGATTCCAAACTATAGCCAATTACCGCTATCCAGTGTATGCCGCACAATCTTCCTGCCCGGAAAACTACCCTTATAGCATCCAATCCTTCCAAGCGGCGAGCGGAGGGAATGTCCCTCGGCGGAAATTCGTGGAATTCATCCCCATAGCCTGTTCCCATCCGATGGAACGGAATTAGCGCATCCAGAAGCAAGAAATACCGGGTATCGTTTTCTGCGCGAAAGTCAAGCCCGGATACTGTCCGGTCTTGAAGCCAAAGCTCCAAGACACTATAATCCGGCTATGTCCGAAAGGAATTCCATCTTCCTTTACACTCCCGAACTGAAGAAATATCCTTTTCCCCCCGACCATCCCTTCAACACCTCACGCGCGCCGAAGACGTACGAATTAATTAAATCCATGGGCTGGCTTTCCGGAGAGAATACCTGCGCGGTCGAGCCTGTTTCCGCCGAGCGCTCCTCCCTGGAAAAGTTCCATACGTCGCGCTATCTCAACACGCTGGAAAAAGCGTCGGAAGGAAAATGGAACGACGTCTTCCTCACGATGGGGATCGGAACTTCGGACTGCCCGGCGTTCCGCGGGATGTACGAACATTCGATCCTGGCCGCCGGCGCCACCCTGACCGGCGCGAATTGGATCCTCGCAGGGAAAGCGGACGCGGCCTTCAACCCGCACGGAGGGTTCCATCACGCCTTTCCGGAGCGGGCGGCTGGATTTTGCTATATCAATGATTCCGCGCTCGGCTGCATGATCCTGGCCGAAGCGGGCAAACGGGTGCTTTACCTCGACGTCGACGTGCACAACGGCGACGGCGTAGCTTTCGCCTTCCGCAACCGGTCGGACGTCATGACGATTTCCCTCCATGAGAATCCGCACATCCTATTTCCGGGGACGGGTTTTGAAAACGATATTGGCGAGGGTCCGGGGAAGGGCTACTGCGTGAACATTCCCCTGCCCGTGGGAACCTACGACCAGGCTTACTTCACCGCCTTCAAGCAAGTTGCGCTGCCTTTGATGAAATCCTTCCAGCCGGACGTGATCGTGATGGAACTCGGCGCGGATGCGTTGGCCGGGGATCCTCTGGCGCATCTGGAACTAACCAACAATGTGTATGCGGATATTCTCGGCCGGGTGCTGGCATTCGACCGACCCATCCTATTATTGGGCGGCGGGGGCTACAACGTCGATAACACGGTCCGCGCCTGGGCTCTGGCTTGGAGCGTGCTGAGCGGTCAGGACGAAGGAGAGGACGCCAACATCGGTCTGGGGGGCACTCTGCTTGGAAGCACGGACTGGAAGGGCGGATTGCGGGATCGCGATCTGGTGATCCCCGAAACGCAGAAAGAATCCATCATGCGGTCGCTCGAAACAACCATCGCCAAAGTAAAATCCGCTGTATTCCCGCTCCACGGCCTCCAGCCATAAAAAAAGGCGCCGGTTTTTTCAACCGGCGCCGCCGATCTCCAGCGTTTCGCATGTAGAATTATTTCCCCTTCACCCGGACGGGCGCAAGCTGCGTAACCAGAAGCGCTGCAACAAAACAGGCAACCCCGGCCACGATAAACGCCGGGCGGTAATCCCCCACCGCAAAGAGTTTCTGGACCAGCGCGCCGGCCGCATCCTTGGCCTCGTAAGGAACCTTGGTTACCTGACGCATCAACGCCGCCGCGAGATACGGCCCGACGATTCCCCCCGCCCCATAGGCGGTGAACATCCAGCCGTAATTGACCCCGATGTGCTTGGTGCCGAAGTAATCGGCTGTCAAAGCAGGGTAGAGCGCGAGGAATCCACCGAAGCACAAGCCGACCAGTGACACGGCCGCCAGAAACAGCGGATAGGGCCGCAGGAAATCCAATGCCAGCAGGGCGATTCCGGTAAGGACGAACATACCGATCAACGTGATCTTGCGTCCAATGGAATCGGAAACGATCCCCCACAAGATACGTCCGGTGGAGTTGAAGATGGCGATGATGGATACGGCCATGGCGGCAGCCGTGGCAACCAGGCCGAAATCCGTCAAGGAAACCGGCGTGATCATTGTGCTCAGGCTGAAGGATTGCCAGATGGGCGACGCCTTCATGATGATCTGCAATCCACCCATGCACGCGGCAAAGTATGTCACCCACAACAGCCAGAACGTCGGCGTGCGCAGCATTTCCGTCGGGGTGAGATCCACCTTGACGGCGGATCCGGCGGTCTGGGATTGCGGCGGCGTCCAGCCGGCGGGAACGAAACCAGGAGGCGGGTTGTGCAGCAGTTGCGCCCCGGCCACGACGCAGACAAGAAAAATCACGCCCAGCACAAGGAAGGTGTTGAAAACGCCGACCTGGGGAAGTTGGAATAATTTCACACCCAGCAATTCGTAGGCGCCGCCGGAAATCAGCGCCTTGGCTAGCGGCGCAAAGAAGAACGCACCCGCGCCAAAACCCGCTACGGCCAAACCGGTGACTAATCCCCGCTTATCCGGAAACCACTTTACGCAGGTGGCGATTGGACAAACATACGCGGCTCCAATGCCTATTCCTCCCAACACGGAGAAAGTAATCAGCAGCCAGACCAAAGCGCCGCCGGAAGAAAAATTTCCCGTGAACTTCGCCAGGATCATGCCCGCGCCGAGAATGATGCCTCCCGAGGTGGCCACAATCCGCGGGCCCAGGCGATCCTGGATCCGCCCGCCGAAAACAACCGCCAGCGCAAATGCCGCCAGCAGGACCTGGGCTGGAAGCGTAACCTGCGTTTCGGTCCAACCTTCGAACACCGCCTTGAGCGGAGTTTGAAATACGCTCCAGATGTAGACCGCACCCAAACTGATTTGGATCACCAGCGCGCCCGCCACCACCCACCACCGGGACATGCCTTTTTCGTCCGCCATGGGATCTCCTTTTTTCAAAAAGACCGGACGCTCGAAATTTCTGCGTCCGGTCTGATCCATTTTCCTATTATCGAGGCTACCCCATCCTGCCCTTGACCAGCTTCTCGACGATGCTGGGATCGGCAAGGGTGGTGATATCCCCCAGGTTATCGGTTTGATTTTCCGCAATCTTACGCAGGATGCGGCGCATGATCTTCCCGGAGCGCGTCTTGGGTAACCCTTCTGCGAACTGGATGACGTCGGGCGTGGCGATCGGGCCGATCTCCTTGCGCACCCACGCAACCAGTTCCTTCTTTAACTCCTCGCTCTCCGGGACGCCTTCCTTGAGGGTGACGAATGCGTAAAGCGCCTGGCCCTTGATGTCGTGCGGCATCGGGCATACGGCGGCTTCGGCCACCTTCGGATGGGCAACCAATGCGCTTTCCACTTCGGCGGTTCCGATCCGGTGGCCGGAGACGTTCACCACATCGTCGATCCGCCCCATCAGCCAGTAATCCCCGTCCTCATCGACGCGGCAGCCGTCTCCGGTGAAATACTGGTTTTCGTACATGGTGAAATAGGTGTCGATGAACCGTTCGTGGTCGCCCCACATGGTGCGCATCATCCCCGGCCACGGCCGGCGGATGCAAAGCTTGCCGCCCTCGTTGGCGTCGCACTGGGATCCGTCGTCGCGCAGGACGACGGGGTCCACGCCGAAGAACGGCCGGCTGGCGCTGCCCGGCTTGAGGATCATCGCCCCCGGCAGCGGTGTGATCAGGAATCCGCCGTTCTCCGTTTACCAATAGGTGTCGACGATCGGGCAGCGGCTACGGCCAAC
>JBEKDW010000186.1:0-5313 GCA_050014155.1 Anaerolineales bacterium | reverse complement strand
TATGAAACTGGATCGAAAAATCCACCCCGCGCGGGGACGCTCCGAATAGGAGGGGGAAGGGTTTGCCATTACGGGTAAAGGTATGGCGTTTTCTCGACAGGGTGGGATGGGGATCTGGGCTTATCGCGATGACGCCGGTTGGGCTCGGGGAAATGGAGACAGTGCTTTTCCCCACGGGCGGACCCGCCATGGAAGTTGGAAAAGAAAATCAGCGCCGGTTTTCATGTTCCCCGCTTTTGGAACAACCTTATCGGCAGCCATTCCGTTTTCCGCATGCAGATCGCCGGAATTCCCGGTGGCTACAGGAGAGTCAATCTCGCGAATTTGCGACGCCCAGGTGGCGGCGAAGCAAAGGAAGTTAATAACAAACTATGCCTTTTGCGATACGATCAACTGGAATAGAAATATGGGTCGTGGTATAAATACCTCTCATCCAAAGAATAATATATAATGAAGAATGACAGACAATAGATTTTCCGAAGGTCTTGAATACCCAATCTGAAACTATGCTTAATAACCATCGTTCCCATGCGTATTCTTCTGGCACATAATCGCTATCAAAATCTAGGGGGTGAAGATACGGTATTTGATTCCGAAGCGTCCCTCCTTGAACAACATGGCCATACCGTTATAAAATTTTTAGAGGATAACCGGCGAATTCGGAACATGAACCCTTTTCTCCTGGCCACAAATACAATTTGGTCTCGGTTCTCTTATAAGAAATTGGCCCGGGTTTTAATGGAAACCAAACCGGACATCGCGCATTTCCACAATATCTTTCCGCTCTTTTCCCCCTCCGTCTATTCGGCTTGCAGGGAAAATAAGGTGCCGGTGATTCAAGAACTGCAGAATTACCGTTTATTATGCCCGGCAGCCACTCTGTTAAGGAACGATCACATTTGTGAGGATTGCCTTGGAAAAACCCCCCCATGGCCCGGCATTTTACATGCCTGCTATCGCAACTCCCGCGCGCAGACAACAATTGTGGCGGCCATGATCACTATCCATCGCTGTCTTCAAACATGGAAAAACAAGGTGGATCTTTTTATCACCCCTTCCGCCTTTACACGGGGAAAATTCATCGAGGCGGGCTTTTTACCGCAAAAAATAATTGTCTGTCCAAACCTTTTCCAACCGTTTTCCAAAGAGGTTAAAAAGAAAAATCAATTTGTATTTTTTATCGGCAGATTGGCTTCGGAGAAAGGCTTCGCTATCGCATTAAGGGCTTGGCAATACCTTGATGGAATCCCGCTGAAAGTCGTCGGGGACGGGCCCCTGCTGCCGGAAATGCAAAGATGGGTTCAAGCCCAAAAGCTTGCGCAAGTGGAATTTCTTGGCTGGATGGATCGTCAGGAATTGGCAGGTTGCTTTGCACAAGCACGATTCTTGATTTATCCGTCTTTATATTATGAGACGTTCGGTATTTCGATTTCGGAAGCCTACTCTTGTGGTGTTCCGGTCATTGCGTCACGGCTGGGGGCTCTCGCCGAAATTGTGGAAGATGGCCGGACCGGTTTGCTATTTCAGGCCGGGGATGCAAAGGATTTGGCTTCAAAAGTCCAATGGGCCTGGAACCATCCCAAAGAGATGGAGGAAATGGGGAGGGAAGCAAGACGGGTTTACGAGATAAAATTTTCCGATGAAAGACATTATTCAATATTAATGTCCGCTTATGAGACATCCATCCGATTAAATGCAGCTCGAACTCCCTGATGCCTATTCGCATTAATATCCTCGGCGTCCACATCAGCGCCATAAATATGACCCAGGCATTGGAAACCATCGCCGACTGGCTCGCGCGCCGGGAACCTCACTATGTATGCGTCACACCCGCCCATGTGGTCATGGACTGTTATTGGAATCCAAGCCTGCGGAAGCTTTTCAATGAGAGCGGGCTGACCACCCCGGACGGGATGTCCATCGTCTGGCTGCTTAAACTGCACGGCTACCGCAATGTCAACCGCGTTTATGGTGCGGATTTGATGCTCGAGGTATGCCGCATTTCCGAAGACAAGCAATGGCGGCACTTCTTCTATGGCGGCGCACCAGGCGTGGCGGATGCCCTGGCCGACCGGTTGCTTGCCCGCTTTCCCAAAGTGCAAATCGCCGGTACATACTCTCCCCCATTCCGGCCTTTGACGGAGGCGGAAGACATGGATGTTCGGCGACGAATTGCCGCATCGGCCGCAGATATCGTTTGGGTCGGGATCAGCTCGCCCAAGCAGGAACAATGGATGGCGGAACACATCGGAAAAATGAATGCCCCAGTGTTAATCGGTGTCGGCGCAGCCTTCGATTTCCTCTCCGGCCGAAAGAGGCAGGCGCCGCGCTGGGTGCAGCGTTCCGGCTTGGAGTGGCTCTTTCGCCTGGCCACTGAACCCGGGCGCCTGTGGAGACGTTACGCCCAATACCCTCTCTTCGTCGTTCTAGTCCTCCTCCAGGCAATCGGTTTAACGCGGTATGATTAGCGGTTGAGAGACCATGTTTCGCCGATTTTCGATCGATTTCGCGCTTTTCTCCATCTTCCTGGATGCCTGTCTGGTCGCATCGAGCCTGATCCTGGCCTCCTACCTGCGTCCGGCGTTGAATGGTCTCCCATTCGCCAGAAATCTCTTTGGGGTTCAATCGCTTCCCCTACTGCTGTACCCGTCCTTTCCGGTTCTCTGGGTTTCCTGCTTCCTGATTTTTTCCGTATACAACCCGAGCCGGAACCTGCATTTCGGAGATGAATTGGCCAGTCTGGGTGCGGGTTCCCTGCTCGCCGGGGTTGCCATGGCCGGGGTTTTATACCTCACCTATCGGGATACCTCCCGCATTCTTTTCGTCAGTTTCTTCGTATTGGCTTTTCTTTCCATGATCCTGTGGCGCATTCTGGTTCAGGCAGTGTTCCAACTAAGCGGCCACCGGATGCTCCCCCACCGCGCGTTAATCATCGGCGCTGGAATTGTCGGGAAGGACCTGCAACGGAAAATCGCGGAACACCAGGGTCAGCGTTTGACGCTGGTGGGATTCCTGGACGACGATCCAAAAAAGCGGACGGATGATTCGATGGTATTGGATTCACTGGACAACGTCCGTAAAGTTGTTCTCGAGCGCCAGGTGGACCACGTAATCCTGGCCTTGCCCAGGAGGGCGCACGAACGCACCAACCGCCTGGTGGCCGATCTGCACGACCTGCCCGTCAAAGTGTACGTCATCCCCGACTATTTCGCGCTCACCCTGCACCATGCCGCGATCGAGGAATTCGCCGACATCCCCATGCTCGACCTGCGCGCGCCCGCCCTCTCCGACTACCAGCGCCTGATCAAACGCGCATTCGATATTGTCGTCACCCTACTCCTGTTGCTCATCTTCCTTCCGGTCATGGCGATCCTCGCGCTAGCTATTCGGATCGACAGCCCCGGACCGATCCTCTTTTATCAGGTGCGCGCGGGGGAGAACGGCCGTCCCTTTAAAATGCACAAATTCCGGACGATGGTGGAAAACGCCGAATCGCTCCGCCATCTTGTGGAACGGAAGGATGAAAACGGAAATCTCATCCATAAGGCGCCGGACGATCCGAGGGTAACCCGTTTGGGAAGCTTCCTGCGCCGCAACAGCCTGGACGAGCTTCCCCAATTTTTCAACATCCTCAAGGGCGAAATGAGCCTGGTCGGGCCGCGGCCGGAGATGTTGCACTTGGTGGAAAAATATGAGCCCTGGCAGCGTAAACGCTTTGCCGTGCCGCCCGGTTTGACCGGCTGGTGGCAGGTGCACGGCCGCAGCGACAAACCGATGCACCTGCATACCGAAGAGGATTTGTATTACATCCAGCATTATTCCCCCTGGCTGGATGTGGTGATCCTCTTCCGCACGATCGGCGCCGTTTTTTCCCGCCACGGAGCTTATTAGCCCCTTCCGATTCATCATGGCGTACGCCGACACCCCGATCGAAATGTGCCAACAGCGCGATTCCAAGGACATGCACACCCGCGCCCGCCGAGGGGAGGCCATGGACTTTACCGGCATGGACGATCCGTATGAACCGCCCCGCCAACCGGCAACCACCCTGACCACCGTCGATCACAGCCCCGAAGAAAACGCCAAAGCGATCGTCGAGTTCTTGGAGAAGCGCGGCTTTTTAATTTCGTCCTGATTTTCGAAATCAAACGTAAGCGTATCCGGCCTGCCCTACCGAAGGCATCGATCTCCTGAAAGGATCGACTATCCGGCTAATGGAAAAGGAATTCGTGAGCGCTCCGGCCGAGGTTTCCCAGCTCAACCCTGCCCCGCTCGATGCGGGAGCGGCCGATGTTTCCACATTGGCCGGCGGCGCCAGTATTTCGCTGGGCGGGAAAATCCTCGGCCGCAGCCTGAGCTTCCTGGGCGATATCGCCGCCGCCCGCATCCTCGGACCGGATTCCTTCGGCCTGTATGCCATCGGGTGGACGGTTTTGCGCACCCTGAGTTTGATCAGCCCGCTTGGATTGGACCATGGAATTATCTATTTTGGCTCCCCCTACTGGCGCAAAAATAATGCGGCGCTAAAAAACGTGCTGAACCGAGCCCTCGGGCTGGCCCTCGTTTCGGGATTGATTTTCGGGGGCGGCCTCTACCTTTGGGCTCCCGAACTAGCCCAACAGGTTTTTCAAAATCCGGCTCTTACCTATATCTTCCGTTGGTTTGCGCTTTCTTTTCCGCTGATTTCCATTCTGGCAGTGGCTTTGGCGGCCACGAGAATCACCCAGCGGATGAAATATTCCGTAAGCATAGACGATATCGCCCAACCCGCAACCGGTTTGCTATTCCTCATTATTTTTTATCTTTTCGGATTGCGGCTGATCGGCGTCCTGGCTTCGGATGTCCTTTCGTTTGCGATCCCTTCCATCCTGGCCCTCTGGGTTTTATGGCGCCTTTTTCCGGGATCCCGCAGCGCTTCATCCGGTGCCGCCGTAACGAACAGGGAGCTGCTGGCCTTTTCGATCCCCGCGTCCCTGGCGGGCGTTTTTACGCCGTTTCTCGTCTGGGTCGACCGCTTGATCGTCGGCCACTTCCGAACGCCCGCCGAAACCGGGGTCTATCAGGCCGTCTCCCAGACGTCGACCATCTTTGCGATTTTTCTTTCCGCTTTCGCCGCAATATTCCTGCCCCTCATCGCAGACCTGTATCATAAAAAGGAATTCGCGCGCCTGGAGGAATTATTCCGGATCAGCACCAAATGGGGGTTGTACATCAGCCTGCCGGTCTTTATCATGCTGTGCGTCTTTCCCCGCGAGATCCTGACCTATGTTTTCGACGGCCGGTATGCCGATGGCTGGCTGCCGCTGATCATAT
>JBEKDW010000185.1:0-5355 GCA_050014155.1 Anaerolineales bacterium | reverse complement strand
CGAATGATCACCAGCGCTGTCCGGGGTTCTTTTAAGGAAAACCTCAACACCCGCAGCGAATTCTTTGCGCACATTGACCACACACATATCGCTGAATGAGACAGCAATCCCCGAAGCAAACGCTGATTGGAAAAGCTGTTTCGCTTTGACTTCCGCTCTTCCCTCATGATAGAATGCCCCGACCTGGGCCGTTAGCTCAAGTGGCAGAGCAGGTGCCTTTTAAGCACTTGGTTGAGCGTTCGAGTCGCTCACGGCTCACCTTGGGAAGCGGGCTTTTTCGCTTCGCCAGGCGTTGGTCAGGAAAATCTTGACCGCTCGGGAAGCCCCCGGTAGAATTCCAATTGGTTTACGGCGAGGTAGCTCAATGGTGGAGCAGGGGATTCATAAGCCCTTGGTTGATGGTTCAAATCCATTCCTCGCCACTTTTTATTAAATTTATTTTTAAAGAATGTTGTGAGTTCCCCCTGCCCTCACACCGAAGGCACGGGGGCGGCCCGCCCGGCGGCCATTCCGGCCTATCCCGACCGATGGACTGGGAGACGGGCAAGTCTCTCCCTCGCCATTCCCATTCAGCTTCCTTTTAATAGGTAAGTCGATGGTGCCCCGCGAACGCGGAGCGGCCCGCCTCGGACGATAGCGGATTGGTGGATGGAAGTCCGAGACGAACATTCCTCATCCGTTAGTCATTTTTGGATATTCGCTCTGAAATACCCGCAACCATCCTTCGGCCAACAGTTCCGCTCCCTTGGTACCGGGATGCATGATATCCACGTACATTCCATCGGCCGTCCGATGATCCATAAAAATCTGCCAGGCATCGACCAGAAAAACGGTTCTCCCCGCATAGGTCGTTACCAACTCCCTTTGGGCGTCCGCCAGTTGCTTTAGCCCAAGGTTGTAATTGCAGCGGTGGGAATAATCCCAGATCAGCTTCAGGTTTGAATCGAGATGGGACCATGGAAGGTCGCCGGTGATCGGCATGGCGGTCATTACATAGACGGCGATCTTTTTATCCAGCAAAGCGTCGATCTGCATCTGCAGATAGCGGATATTCTCGTCGATGCGTCCCTGCAATTTATATTGGACGAGCGCGTCCGTCTGCTCGTCGAAGAAACCGCCGCATCCTTGCAGGTCGTTAAAACCCCACCAGATCGTGACGATATCGGGATGGTACGGGAGGACGTCCTGCTCCCAGTTTTCATACCCCCATTTGGCCCCCCGCCCTCCATAGTTGGCCGTGATCAACGTGTGGGTCGGCTCGAGCATCGATTGCAAATTGTCCACAAAGGAAAAACCCGATTTCCCCTCCCGGCCCACCTCGCCGATCTTTAATAGACTGTCGCCGTAAAACACTATTGTCAGCGGCCATTTCCTCGTCGGTGAAGGCGTAAGGGTTTGCGTTTTCGTGGCCGTCGGTTGAGCCGTCGTTGCCACCGGGGACCGCGTCGGAGTGAGGCTGGCGGTGAGGGTGGGCTGTTCAACGGAGGCGGCCGCACAGCCTGCCAACCAGGGAATCAAAAGGATAGAGAAACAGAATATTATTCTTCGTTTTGAATCTCGTCCGGGCATACGGATTGTCCTTCGACCGAGATATTTTACCTTTCTCATGGGTCATTATCCATAACCTATCCGGCAGGTAATAAATCGGACCACGCAGTCCAAAAACCAAAAGGATTATTGAAACCTCTCCCTCTTGGATAGGAAGGAATCGGTTAGAATCATTTTGCACGATCCGTGATGCATTTCAACAATTCCGGTCATTCCAATGGATCGGAAAAAAGGAGATCCACCCATGACAGGCTTTTTCGGACCAATCGAAGAACAGACTCTCAAGAACGACTATTTTCGGCAAGTGGTATTTACCGGGAAGTATTGCCAGCTGGTACTCATGTGCCTTCAGCCGGGCGAGGAAATCGGCGATGAGGTGCACGAGAAGGTCGATCAGTTTTTCCGGATCGAACAAGGGGATGCGAAATTTGTCCTCAACGGATCGGAAGAACATACGGTACGCGCCAACGACGCGGTAATCGTGCCCGCCGGAACCTACCACAATGTGATCAACACTTCCAAGACCCGGCAGTTGAAGCTGTATACCGTGTATTCGCCTCCGAACCATCCGGCCGGAACGGTTCACAAAACCAAAGCCGAAGCGGATGCCGCCGAATAAAAGGAACACCATCGGCAGGCAATGACCGTGCGTTTCTTTCCAACCAATCGGCGCAGAAACCTGCGCCGGTTGTTTGGCTTTCTCATCCCTGGATGGTATGGTCTCACCATATCCTTTTTATCAGGATTTATAAAAAAGCCGACGATGCTCTCGAATAGGATTTACCATAAGGAATTATCGGACTTCCCCGACCAGCATGGATTCTCCATCGCCCTCCGGGTCGATCCTCTCTACCGGCATCTCAGTTTCCTGACCACAATCCGCAATTCCTAAAATCAAACCCATGGCGTCCTTTGACAAATTCATTCAAGCGGTCATTTTTGACGTGGATGGAGTGCTGATCGACTCCGAACCTTTTTGGCGCGAATCGGAAATCGAAATTTTCGCGCGCTGCGGTCTCCGCCTGACCGAAGAGGAATGCATGCTCACCACCGGCATGCGCATTCAAGAGGTGACCCGGTTTTGGTATGCGCGCAAACCCTGGAAGGGTCCGTCGACGGATGAACTGGCCGGGGATATTTTACAGGGAGTGATCGGGCGGATCCGCGATCGCGGCGTGCCGATGCCGGGCCTGTACGATACCATCCGCCTGTTTCAAACGAGGCATCTTCGGCTCGCGCTGGCGTCCTCCTCCGCCGAATCCCTCATCGATACAGTCGTGGACCGTCTACAAATCCGGGCTTCCTTCGAAGCGATCTGCTCGGCGGAAAACGAGGCGCGCGGCAAACCGTATCCCGATGTATACCTGACCGCCGCTGCCAAGCTGGATCTCGCGCCGGAGCATTGCCTGGCGGTCGAGGATTCGATCGCCGGCGTGACCTCAGCCCAAACCGCCGGAATGAAATGCATTGCCGTTCCGTTGCCGGAACTTCGGCGGGATGCCCGGTATCTGGCTGCGGATGCGGTGGTGGATTCGCTTTCTCAAATCGACAGCAAACTTTTAGATTCTTTGGAAGGGGCACGACGAATTTGAAACGGTTTGACCATCGACAATGGTCTAAGGTCGATGGTCAAGAGTCAAAATTCGAATCATAATTCTTTTACATACATCCGGTGCATTTTATAAAAATCGATTCCTAAATCCCGTAATTCCCTTTGCATCTTGTCATTTTCAACCCCTATCTGGACTAGCTCAGCATGTTCGAACCCGCCGGCGCGGATGCTTTTTTCCATCTCGTCGAAGAGGATGGCCGTGCCACCGAGGCCGCGATATTTTTCCGTGATTCCCGCGCCGTTGATGTTCACCCACTTGGTGCGCCGTAGTTCGAGCAGCAGATCAATCCATCCCAGGGGAAACAGTCGCCCGCGGGTGCGCTGCAGCGCGGCGGAAACGTCCGGATACGCAAACAGGAAACCGACCAGCTCTTCCCCCTTGACGATGATCTTGATCAGGCGCGGATCGGCAAACCACAACATCTGGTTTGCCATCGCGCGGGCTTCGTCGTCGGTCAGCGGGGCGTTGCCCGTCGTCCCGGCGAGCGAATCGTTGTAGAGCTTCTGCAGCCGGGGGACGACCGCCGCCAGTTCGCGGCGCGAGCGGAACGAAAGCACGCGCAAGCCGCGGGTCCGTTCCACGATTTCCGCAATCCGATGGATTTTTTCCGGTAGGTGCGCATCCCCGCTCAGATACCCGGATACAATTTCGCTCGTTACTTGAAATCCGGATTCTTCCACCAACCTTGGGTAGTACTCGGGGTTGTACGGGATTCCGAGCGCTGGCCGGTGATTAAAACCCTTCACGAGAAGTCCCATCCCGTCGAGGGTGGTGAACCCTTTGGGGCCGAGCAGGCGGTTCAGCCTTCGCGCCTGCGCCCATTCACCCGCCGCCTCGAAAAGCGCATTCGCGGTGGTGGAATCGTTTTCGCACTCGAAGAGGTAAAAGAAGGCCGAGTATTCCGAGTTGAACTCGTTGTAATGCCGATTGTCGAGCGCCGCGATTCTCCCCGCAGCTCGTCCGGAAGTATCATATGCCAGGAAGAACGCCGCATCTGAGTGGCGATAAAAAGGATGCCGCCTGTCCAACATCGCCCGGAGGTCGGATGCCAGCGGCGGCACCCATTGTAGGCAGTCCCGGTACAGAAAAAAAGGCAGATCGAGGAAATCCCTGACCTGCCTTTTATTTTCCGGATCCAGCCGGATGATCCTCATGACTTCGATTGTACCGGCTTTTCGTCCATCTGGCTCTGCAGTCCCTGATCCGCCGCCGCGGTTACTGCTTCTTCCTGCAGCGGTTGGGTAAACCGCTTGTTCATGTCATCGGCGAACTTTTCGAACTCGCGCGCGTCGGCCGCCCCCATGACCACGCCGGCCTTTTCGGCCAGAAGCAGCGCCAGAAGCTGCCCGAGCACGCTCGAGTTGCTCAGGTCGGGTGTTTCCTTCCCGCCCCCCGCCCCCATAACCAGCAATCGCTGTGGAACCAACGGCTGCGCACTCTTGGAGAATTGATCCCCCGCCAGATTCAGCGCGAAAAGGCGCGGATCTCCGTAGGCGCGGATCTTCTGCAGAAAGACCGCCGCCTCAGCCAAACCGACCTGCGCCACGCGGGCCGCCTCGCCTTTGCCCATCAGATCCTTGGAGCGGCTCTCGCCGAACGCGCGTGCGACATCGCGCTTGGCCAGCCGTTGAGCCTCGGCCAACTGCGCCTCGCCGCGGTTGGCGCTGATCTCGATATCAATGTGCGTTTGGGTGAGCTCGGTCTGTTTGGCGGCCGCGGCTTGGGCGTTGTTCAGCTCCTTGAGCTGTACGGCGGCCTCTTCCTGTTTTTGGAAGGTGGCCTTCTGTTCTTCGGCAAACCGGCGCATCCGCAGCTGATCGAACAACCGCTCGATCGGATCCTGCGCGGCCTGCTCCGCCTTGTATTTGCTTTCCGGCCGGCCGATCATCACCGCGATGCAGTTGATGTCGTACTCGGCGAACCGCCGCCCGAGTTCCTCCGTCGCCCGGCGTTGGATCTCCTCGCGCTTGAGCAGCAGGTCCAACATGGTCGAGGATTGCGCCACATCGCGGAAGTACGCCGAAAGGATCGGGTCGAGCGTCTGGCTGATGAGCCGCCGGACGTCGCCGAAGCGCTGGATCACCGAGGGCGCCTTCTCGTAGTCGATGTGCAGTACTAGCGAAAGCGGCAGCACCGGCTCATACCCGTCGGCGGTGATCAGCTCGATCGAGGTCAGGTCTTTGTCGTATTGGTG
>JBEKDW010000184.1:0-5371 GCA_050014155.1 Anaerolineales bacterium | reverse complement strand
ATCCGCAGCGCGCCGAAGGGCAGGTCGATATCGTCGCACATCACGAAAAGGCACGGAAACGCCACCTGATAGAACCGCACCAGCCCGGCGATGGATTGTCCGCTGAGGTTCATAAACGTTTGGGGTTTGGCTAAGATAACTTTCTTCCCGTTCCGTACTCCGGCGGCCACGAAGGCGTGGTTTTGTTGCCGGGAAAAGCGCACATCCAGAGCCCTGACCAGCTGGTCGGCGATGCGGAAGCCGATGTTGTGGCGGGTGTCGGCGTATTCCCGGCCGGGATTTCCCAGGCCGACGATGAGATAGACGTCATTCATGGTCGCTCTCGTTTTTTCGAATTTGGAGGACGAACCTGCGGTGCTTCCTCGCCAAGGCGCGGGATCGCACCCAGAATGTTCCGAACGCCAGCAGCGCCAACCCCGCGCCGGAAAGGAAAGCAATTTCCCGGTAGGGCAACGCTGCGCTGGATGGCGAAGGGGCGGAAGCAAAGGCGGCCGTCGGTGCCGGAAAAACGGCCGCTCGTCCGGAGGTTTGCGTGTCCGGCTGGAAAGGGATCACGGTTTCTCCCGAGGAGGACGGGGCGGGTGCGGCGGTTCTGCGCACGCGGATTCCAGCAGCGAGGACATCGCGCACCGAGCCGTCCTGCAGGAAAGCTGTCAGCCGCAGGGAATATATTCCCTCGCTTATCAGTGTGGTATCCCACTCCGCCAGCACTCCATGCTGGACCGGGGTGGATCCATCGGCGATGGGGAACCAGGTATTGGTCGGATTCTGCCCGTAGGCGAAATCCACGCTATAGCGGGTCATCCCGGTTGCGGCGGCGGTCCCCCGTATTTCCACCGTTCCGGAGACGGTTCCATTCGCCGGCGGAGAATCGATACGCAGAGATTCGTCGCCTTGGGCGAGGAAAAGGGAAAAAACCGCCGCGACCAGGATCGGAAATCGCATGAACGGCTAGTTTAATACAAAGCGGGTTGACGATCAAGAAACGCCGAAAAATCTTCCCGGGAAGGAGGAGGTTTTACTGCGTTGCGGATCGAGTCTCGGGCAATGCGACGGCGTTACAGCGATTGTTTGGCTTAATAGATTAATCTCAAAAGCCGACGAGTGCCGAGCTTGCTGTACAAAATCATTGCGGATCGTCTAGTGGAAGCGTTAAAGCTTGAGGCATATCCTGCATCCTTTACCGATTTGGATTTAGCGATTTTACGTTAAAAATCAATTGGGACAATCGATTGTTTCCCGGAAGGGAATGAGAAATCCGCTCAGGATGCAGAATGGTTTCTTCCATTCTGCTATTCCATTAATCTCCAGCCCGACATCTTGAGTTACTTGTCAACCATGAGCGCATTATTTCATATTCAGCGAAAAAACCTTTTTTGAAAGATGTCAGCTGCATTCCTTGGGCGAATTACCTCTCCTTACGCAGGAAAGCCTCCACCACCTGTGGGTCAAATTCCTTGCCGGATTGCTCACGGATATAATCTACCGCCGCGTCGCGGGACCAGGCTTTGCGGTACGGGCGGTCCGAGGTCAGTGCGTCGAAAACATCTCCCACTGCGAATATCCGCGCCGAAAGCGGGATCTGTTCGCCTTTCAACCCGCGCGGATAGCCCGAACCATCCCATCGTTCGTGGTGGCAATAGGGAATATCGAGTGCGGGACGCAGGAATTCGATCGGTAGTAACAACTCATAAGCCAAAACCGGGTGCCGGTGCATGTTTGCCATTTCTTCTTCGGTAAGGCTTCCGGGTTTGTTCAAAATAGAATCCGGTACACCCAGCTTTCCCAGGTCGTGAAGAAGCGCTCCACGGCGGATATGCACCAACTGCTCATCACCAAGGCCCATCCTCTGGGCCAGGATCAGGGTAGTCTCGGTCACCCGCTGGCTATGGCCTTCGGTTTCCTTATCGCGCAGGTCCATTGCGCGCGACCATCCCTCCAGGGTGGAGTCGTTTGCCCGGGCCAGATTGACATTCGCGCTCTCGAGATCGGAAAAGAGCGCGGCGTTGTTGATGGCTATGGCTGCCTGGCCGGCTAGGGTGTTCAAGAACTCCAGCCAATCTTCTTCCGGAGTAAAGGGCGACCGATGGAAAAGCTCGAGGACCCCGATAACCTGACCCTTGGCAATCAGCGGAACGGCGGTATGGGAGACAAATCCCTCGCCCGCCACCCGTTCGGGTTGCGCAACAGGATCATGCGTCATGTCGGCGACATGGATCAGTTGGCGTTCGAGGGCGGCCCGACCGGCGTGCCCTTCGCCGACGCGCATTCGTGTGGCGGTAATACCGTTTCCGCGGAATCCCCGTCCGACAAAATATTCCAGGATCAGCAGGCGTGGTTCACATAATAGGACCGCAGCCGCGTCCACCCGAAGTTGGTTCATGACCTGATCGAGGAAATAGCCAAGGGTGACCCTTATATCCATATTGGCGTTGATTGCCGTATCGATTGCATGCAATGTGCTCAAACGTTCCAGTTGATTTATGGTTTGCTCGATAAGGCGGGTGCGCTGGATGGCCGTCCCGGCAATTTCCGAAAGGGTGACCAGCAGGCTCACTTCCTCCGGGGATATCTTGCGCGGAAGCTGCAGAGCGATGCATCCTATGCCGATAATCTCCTTTTCGGACTGGATCGGGAAGCAGGCGCCTCCCCAACCGGCGGGGATCGAATCACTGGAAAGGGCGTGGAAGCTGGGGTCGTGGGCGAATTCGTCGGAGACATGTACTTGGTTGGCGGTGAACACGCCGCCGGGGAATCCTTCGCCGGGTTTGGAGACCGTGTTTTCCATTGCGGCCAACCACCCAAGGGCAGCCGCCCTCCGCAGTGTGCCCGTGGTGGGATCGAATAGCCAGATTGCGCCCGTATCGCTTTCCACAATGGCCAGCGTTTCTTTCAACAGACTAGGCAGCATCTTTTCCAGGATCGAAGCGGTGCGCAGGATGGTGGAGATGCGGTTCATTCCTTCCAGTTCTCTCACACGTTTTTTTATCTCTTCTTCCGCGTGTTTGCGTTCTGTAATATCGCGGATGATCGCTGTGGAGAATGTTCCTTTCTTTTCTTTCCAGGAGGAAATGGTGATTTCCACCGGGAATTCACCACCGTTCCGCCGCAACCCGATCGCTTCAACCGGATGCTGGCCGAGGATCAATTGGCCGGTCACGATCGATTGTTTTGGCTTGTGTTGAAATCCGCCTCGGAAGCGCTCCGGGAGGACACCGATCAATGGCTGACCGATCATTTCGGCAGACAAATGCCCGAACATGCTTTCGGCCGCGCCGTTCCAGAATCGAACCTTGCCCTGCGAATCCATGGTGGCAATGGCATCCCCGGCCGTTTGGACCACGGAACGCAGGTGACCTTCACTTTGGAGTAACGCCTCCTCCGCCCGCTTGCGTTCTACGATTTCCTGTTGGAGTGCGCGGTTGGCATCTTCCAATTGGAGGGCTTTTTCCTCCAATTTACGAATCAGGACTTCGTCATATTCCTTGACCAGGGCGGCGTTTTCGATAATGGGCGCGCGCACGGGCGGCAGTTCGCCGCGTTTCACTTTCGCCAGTACATTGTTAATGCGGGCGATAAAAGGTTCCGGCTCCGTGGGCTTGAGGATAAAGTCATCCGCCCCCAGGTCCAGCGCGAGGTGTTCATCTTTCGCGTCAGTGTAGGTGGCGGTGTACACAATGAAAGGGATGGCACGGAGCCGTTCGTCGGCCTTCCAATGGCGCAGGAGCGAGTAGCCGTCCATCACCGGCATTAATAGGTCTGAGATGATAAGGTCCGGCGGGTTTTGCCGCGCCTTGACGAGCGCCTCGGCGCCATGGGCGGCGGTGACAACCTCATAGCCGTGGGCTTGCAGGAGAGACTGCAGGAGATAGAGGTTCTCCTCCTTGTCGTCCACAATGAGAACCCGGTTTATCTTCATAGGCGGGTATCCTTTCGTGCTTCTGTCATGTAACGTTCAATTTCAGCAACGAACGTATCCGGGTTGATCGGCTTTTCAATGTATCCGTCGCAGCCCGCTGCGATCATTTTCTCCCGGTCTCCCGACATGGCATAAGAGGTCACCGCCACGATGGGAATGTTTGCAAGCGCTGGATTGTTTCGCAGTTTGCGGGCGACGGTGTATCCATCCATGGAAGGAAGCTGGATGTCTAGCAGGATCACCAGCGGCAGGATGCGTCCCGCCAGTTCGATCCCCTGCGGTCCGTCGGATGCCGAGAAAACCTCGTATCCGTTTTTTTCGAGCAGAAAGGTAATAAGGTAGCGATTCTGTTCGTTGTCTTCGATAAGGAGGATTTTTCTTTTCATGAATTCTCCCGTCCTTTCATCGGCAGGGTGAATGTAAAGACGCTGCCCTTGCCCCATTCGCTGGTTGCGTGGATTTCTCCGCCGAGCAAATCCACCAGCCGCCGGCAAATGGCCAAACCCAATCCGGTGCCTTCGTGTTGGCGCGTCAGGCCGGAATCAATTTGCCGGAATGGCAGGAACAACTTGGTAAAATCCTCCGGTTTGATGCCGATACCGGTGTCGGCAACCGAAATACGCAATACGCTTGCCTGCCGCGTCGCTGAGCTCTGCGACGCAGGCAGGGAATTTGGAGCGCAGAGTGCGCCCGGTGTGATTTCCGCCGTGAGGGTTACCTTACCCCGCTCCGTAAACTTGATGGCGTTGTTGAGGAGGTTCAACAGCACCTGTTCGACGCGGCGGGCGTCGCTAACGAATGTGCCGATATCCGGCGCAAGTTCAACGTGCAGGTCCAGGCCTTTCTTTACCGCCAGCGGGTGTACGATTCCGGCCACATTCTCAATCGAAGCTCGCAAGTCAAACGGTTCGCTTCTTACCTCCAGTTGCCCGGCCTCGATCTTGGAGATGTCGAGCACGTCGTTAATCAGCGCCAGCAAGTGACGCCCGCTGTCGCGCACCATTTCGAGTTGCTTGCGCTGCTCGGCATTTAATGGCCCGGCCAACTCCTGGAGAAGGATGCCGGTGAAGCCGATGATTGAATTGAGCGGGGTACGCAACTCGTGGGACATGGTGGCCAGAAAGGCGGACTTCAAACGGTCGGCTTCTTCGGCACGGTCTTTGGCCACCACCAACTCCGCCGTTCGTTCGGTTACACGCTGTTCCAGAGTTGTGTTTAGTTCCTTTACCTCTTCCTCAGCCCGCTTGCGTTCGGTGATGTCACGTTCGGTCGTGGCGATCGCCACGGGTTTCCCCTTTTCATCGGTCAGCAACGTGGTGGTCAGCCAGACATTCAATATCCGGCCATCCTTGGTGACACGCCGGAGCTCAAACGATTTAACGATATCCCCTTGCTGGATTCTTTGGATCAGGGTCAGCGCCGCTTCACGATCGGCATCCGCAACAATTTCTC
>JBEKDW010000183.1:0-5379 GCA_050014155.1 Anaerolineales bacterium | reverse complement strand
CCGAGGGCAAGACGCTCGCCGCCAACCAGAATTACTTCGAATTCATCGGTCAGGGATACCTGCCGGATTGGCTGGGATGGGTGTTTGCCATCCTCGTCGTCGCAGCGCTGTTCGTGTCGATGTTCCTCTCGCGCCGGCGAAGGGTCAAGTATGGATTTTCGCTCGCGCCGATCCTTACCGATCTCCTTAAGACCGGCTTCTTCTCCCTCCTGGTGTTCGGCTACATCTTCTACGTCAATCTGTACCGCGGACTGCAGTTCCCGGTGCTGATCCTAATCGTCTTCGCGGTGGTGGTGGCCTACATGGCCGACAACACGAAATTCGGCCGACATGCCTACGCGATCGGCGGCAACCGTGAGGCGGCCCGGCTCTCCGGGATCAACATCCAAAGGAACATTTTTCTGATCTTCATCCTGATGGGCTTCCTGTGCGGCGTCGCCGGCATCGTGCTGGCTTCCTACGTCGGATACGGGACGATCGCGGCGGGCACCGGATACGAACTCTACGCGATCGCGGGCTGCATCCTGGGCGGCACGTCGACCCTCGGAGGCGTGGGGACGATCTTCGGGGCGATGGTCGGTTCGCTGATCATGGCCAGCGTGACCAACGGCCTTCAGATTTTGAACGTCCCGTCGGCTTGGCAGTATGTCGTCAATGGGCTGGTGCTGGTGGTCGCCGTGTATATGGACGTGTATTTCAAGAAGCGGTAAGCCGCGGAAAAACGATCCGCATTTCGGGCGGGAATATCCGAACGCGTTTCGCGTTCGTCTCGCATTGAAAAATTCAGCTGGCCCCCGTGCGAGGGCCGGTGAGCGCATCTGCAGCAGGAGGATGTTGTTATGTCCGATTATTCACCGAAACCCGAGCATAAATTTACCTTCGGTCTCTGGACGGTCGGAAACACAGGCCGTGACCCGTTCGGCAGCCCGGTGCGCGATCCGAAAACGCCCGTCGAGCTCGTTCATCTACTAGCGGAGGTCGGCGCTTACGGCGTCAACTTCCACGACAACGATCTGATCCCGATCGATGCCACTCCGGCCGAGTGCGACCGCATCGTACGCGATTTTAAGGCCGCGCTGAAGGAAACCGGCCTGGCCGTGCCGATGGCGACCACCAATCTGTTCTTCGACCCGGCCTTCAAGGACGGCGCCTTCACTTCCAACGATGCGAAGGTGCGCGCCTATGCGCTGCAAAAAACGCTGAACGCGATCGACCTCGGCGCGGAACTGGGCGCCAAGGTATTCGTGTTCTGGGGCGGACGCGAAGGAACCGAGAGCGACGCGACCAAGAATCCCCTGACCGCCATTCAACGCAACCGCGAAGCGATGAACTTCCTGTGCGAATACGTGATGGATAAGAAATACGACCTCAAGTTCGCCCTGGAAGCCAAGCCCAACGAACCGCGCGGTGATATGTACAACGCCACGACCGGACATATGCTGGCGTTTATCACCACCCTCGACCACCCCGAGATGGTCGGAGTCAATCCCGAGGTGGCCCACGAACACATGTCGGGGCTTAATTTCCTCCATGGAGTCGCCCAGGCCTGGGATGCGGGGAAGCTATTCCACATCGACCTCAACGACCAATACCCCGGACGCTACGACCAGGACCTGCGATTTAGTTCGCGTGACCCGAAGGCGGCCTTCTTTCTGGTGAAGTTCCTCGAGGATGTGGGTTATGCCGGGAGCCGGCATTTCGACGCGCATGCCTACCGCACGGAAGATTACGAAGGAGTGAAGGATTTCGCCCGCGGATGCATGCGCTCCTATCTCATCCTCAAGGAGAAAGCCGCGCGCTGGAATGCGGATGCGGAAATCCGGGCGCTACTGGCGGAGATCAACGCCGACGACGGTTCGACGGCCGCCTATACCGGCAGATACACACCCGCCAAAGCGGCCAGTCTCCGGGCAGTGACCTTCGACCGGGTGGCGCTGGGCCGGCGCGGCTTGAAATATGAACGGCTCGATCAGCTGACGATCGACATCCTGCTGGGCGCGCGATAAGCCCGCACCGACCCCGCAATCAGCACTCCGTTTCTTCAGCCGCCGAAGGAGATTCCTTGGTGAAAAAAGCCCAGGCTCGCCCTCTGTATCTGGATTCCGCCCGCGCGGTGCCCGAGCGAATACAGGATCTCATGGCGCGCATGAACCTGGAAGAAAAACTTGCACAACTGACTTCCTATTGGTTCAACGATCTGCAAATCAACCGGGAACCTTCCCCCGAAAAAATGCGTTCGCTTCTGGGGAGCGGGATCGGCCAAATTTCACGTATCGGCGGATCCAGCACCCTGCCTCCCCGCGGAGTGGCCCATGCCGGCAATGTCATCCAACACTTCCTGATGGAACAAACCCGCCTGGGGATTCCCGCCATCCTGCACGAAGAATGCTGTTTGGGATACTTGGGCTTGGGCGGGACGATTTTTCCCCAGATGATCGGGCTGGCCAGTTCGTGGAACCCCGATCTGGTCCGGCGCATCACCACGGAGATCCGGCGGCAGATGCTTGCCATTGGAGCGCGCCAGGGACTCGGCCCGGTGTTGGACATCGGATGCGACCCACGGTGGGGGCGCGTGGAGGAAACCTTCGGCGAGGATCCGCTTCTGGTGACCCGGTTTGGCGTGGCTTACATTCGCGGCCTGCAAGGCGAGGAAAAGCAGAGCGGCATACTGGCCACCGCCAAGCATTTCGCCGCCCACAGCATTCCGGCCGGCGGGTTAAACTGCGCCCCGGTGCAACTCGGTCCGCGCGCTTTGTGGGAAACATTTCTGATGCCATATCAGGGCGCCATCCGGGAAGCTGGCGTGCGATCGGCGATGAACGCCTATCACGAACTGGACGGCGAGGTTGTGGCGGCTTCGCGTGCGATCATGACCGACCTATTGCGGGGATCCCTCGGTTTTGACGGGTTGGTCGTCTCCGATTACAACGCGATATCCATGCTCCAATCCTTTCATCATATCGCCACCGATCTGCGCACGGCGGCGGCTCTGGCGCTTCGCGCGGGAATCGACTTGGAACTGCCGTCGCGCGCATGCTACGGGGAACCTCTCCGCGCAGCACTGGAGAATGGCGACGTGTCCGGAGAGGATATCGACACCGCCGTTGGGCGCATCCTGCAAGCCAAACTCGAACTCGGCCTGTTCGAAAACCCGTATGTGGATGAGGGCGCCGTCGAAGAATGCTTCGAAACGGCGCCGCAACGCGCATTGGCCGGAGAAGCGGCCCGCCAAAGCATGGTCATGCTCAAGAACGACGGGGTCCTGCCGCTGGCCAAACCGCGGACGATAGCCGTGATCGGCCCGAATGCCAACGTCTCACGGAACATGATCGGGGATTACAGTTACCTGAGCATGTCGGAATTGCTGGTGTTGCATCCCATACCGGGATTGGGGAATGGTGAAATCCCGAACGAAGAACAGATTCACACCCATTCGGTAAAGATCGCGACCATTTTGGAAGCCATCCAAGTTATTGCCGGGGCAGGTACGCAGGTGACGTACGCATCCGGGTGCGGTGTGACCGGTTCGGATCAATCCGGATTTGAGGAAGCCGCCCGGTTGGCCTCTCAGGCCGATGTGACTATTCTTGTGCTGGGCGATAAATCCGGACTCGTACCGGATTGTACCTGCGGCGAAACGCGCGATCGGGCGGAGTTGGGTTTGCCCGGTGTGCAGGAGGAGTTGGCCAAAGCGGTCGTCGCAACCGGTAAACCGGTGGTGATTGTGATGGTCAACGGCCGGCCGCTGTCGATCACGTGGCTTGCGGATAACGCGTCCGCTATTTTGGAGGCTTGGCTTCCGGGAGAGGAGGGGGGAGCCGCGGTGGCTGCGGTGCTGTTTGGCGCGGTCAATCCGGGCGGAAAACTGCCCGTTTCCATCGCGCGGTCCGCCGGCCAGATCCCGCTGACCTACAATCACACACCTTCCGGCGGGCATTCCAATTGGTACGGAGATTATATGGACCTGCCGGCCAGCCCGTTGTATGCGTTCGGGCACGGGTTGAGTTACACCACGTTCGAATACTCCGATTTGCGGATTTCCCCGGAGAAGGCCGTCAGTGGGGGGCGGGTGGATATTTCCCTTTCGGTGAATAACACCGGGAAGCTCGCCGGCGACGAAGTGGTCCAGTTGTACGTTTGCGACGAATCTTCCAGTGTCCCCCGTCCGGTAATCGAACTCAAAGGGTTTTGCCGCATCACCCTCCGACCAGGGGAGAGTCGCAAGCTCACGTTCCATTTGCCGGTAAACTTGCTGGCATTTTACGACACGGAGCGGAAATTGATCGTCGAAGCGGGAACCGTTCGGATAAGCTTGGGCAGTTCATCGGCCGATTTGCGCCTGAGCGGTTCGCTGGAAATCGTCGGCCACTCCCCGACAAAGATTGCGGAACGCGTACTCGAGTGCCCGGTGACCGTGGAATAGACATCGACCTGCGGGTTCCCCGCCGGTCGATTGGAAATCCATCCAAAGGAATCGTTACTGATAGGGGCGCCCCGGAGGGGCAAGGAGAAAACTTCGATGTCTGCGAAGCGGTATTTTCTCGGGATCGACGTATCCACAACCGGCAGCAAGGCGCTCTTGATCGACGCGGCCGGCACCGTCGTCGCATCGGCTTCATCACCCCACACGCTCCAGAATCCCAAACCGCTTTGGTCGGAACAGGATCCGGAGGAATGGTGGACCGCTTCCTGCGCCGCAATCCGCGACGCGCTCTCGCAGGCGGGTGTGGGAGGAGATGCCGTCGCCGCCGTCGGCTTGACGGGCCAGATGCACGGGCTGGTGCTTCTAGACGCGGATGGAAAAGTTCTGCGCCCGGCCATCTTGTGGAACGACCAGCGGACTGGCGCGCAATGCGATGAAATTCGAGCCCGGCTGGGAAAAGAACGGCTGATCCAAATCACCGGCAACGATGCGTTAACGGGTTTTACCGCACCGAAGATTCTATGGGTGCAGCAGAACGAACCTGCGGTATACGCCAAGGCCCGCCATATTTTGTTGCCCAAGGATTATCTCCGTTACCGGTTGACCGGCGCTTACGCGATGGATAAAGCCGACGGCTCCGGAACGATCCTCTTCGATCTTAGAAAACGCAACTGGTCCGGCGAAATGCTTTCCGCGCTCGGCATTCCCGCCGACTGGCTGCCGCCGACCTTCGAAGGCCCGGAGTTCACCGGGAACATCACTGTCTCGGTCGCGGCGGAAACCGGCTTGAAAGCCGGCACGCCCGTCGTCGCGGGTGGGGGCGACCAGGCGGCACAAGCGGTGGGCGTGGGGGCCGTCGAACCCGGTATCATCGCGCTCACCCTCGGAACTTCCGGCGTAGTGTTTGCCACCACACCCTCGGCGTTAATCGAACCGGAAGGCCGGCTGCATGCTTT
>JBEKDW010000182.1:0-5425 GCA_050014155.1 Anaerolineales bacterium | reverse complement strand
CAGCGGATAGGCGTCATCGGCCACGACGGCCCGGATGTTGCTGAAGCGTATGTTGCGCAGCACCCCGATGGGCAGCGATTCCTTGCGCTCGTTCCTCCATCCTAAATAGCCGCCCAGGCGCAGCGAGATGGGTCCGGTGACGTGTTCCATCACCAAGTTGTCGAAGCTGATGTTCTCCATCACCCCGCCTTCCACCTCCTGAATTTTGATGGCGGAGCCGTAGGTGTCGTAGATCACGCAGTTCGAGACGGCGATGTCGCGGAATACGCCTTGCGCAGCCGGACCGAGGCGGACGGCGGACCAACGGGTGCTGATGACACAATTGGTGACCACGATGCGGAGGCCGCCCTCCTGCAAGGCGATGGCGTCGTCGCCGCAATCGAGATGGCAATCGGAGATCAGAACATCTTCGCACCGGTTCAAGTCCAAGCCGTCATTGTTCTGGTTGGCGCGGTTGACGAGATGCACGCCGTGGATGCGCAGCTCCCTGCATTTTTCCAGGTTGCAGCACCACGACGCCGCGTGCCGGAGGGTGAGATGGCTGATCGTGACGTCATGGCAATCGGCGAAGCGAAGCAGCGTGGGACGGATGAAGGACCGCTGGTTAAGGGCGGACGCCTGATCCTCGAAGTTAAAATTTTCCGTGCCGTACGGGAAAGCCGCGCCCTGGCCGTCCACACATCCTTCGCCGGTCAGCGCGATATGGTGCGCCCCGCAAGCATTGATAAGGCAATAATCGAGGTATTCGAGACCGAACATCCCCCCCGGATCATGTCTCACGTTCGGATAATCGGCGAGCGATGTGCTGCCGAGGAGCCGGGCGCTTGGCCCCACGTGCAGGGTGACGTTGTCTTTGAGCGTGATCGTGCCGGACAGGTAGTTGCCCGGCGGCAGAAGAACCGTGCCGCCGCCCGTCTTCGCGCAGGCATCGATCGCCGCCTGGATGGCGCCGGTATCCAGCGTAACGCCGTCGCCTTTGGCGCCGAAATCCCGGACCGAAATCGTTTGCATAGACGATGGTTTCTCCTCACAGGATTTCCCGTGGTCCTGACTTCACGGGATGCGTGTTCATTTATCGTCGAGGATTACTTCATACCCGGCCGCTTCGGCCTGGGTGGTCATCTCCGTTTGGAGGTCGGGCAGCAGGCTTTCGAGCGTTTTCTTCTGGTTCAGCGCCCGGCTCACAAAATCATCCAAGGTCCCCATCACATCATAACCGGGCAAGACGTAGAGCGGCGAGATGGCTTGCGACGCCGTTTGCATGACCGGGAAGGGATCGTTGGCGAACAGTGGGTTCGCGCTGACGGCTTTTTCCCAAGCCGGTTGGACGGGCACATAGACCGGGTAATCCGGCGTAATGGCCCAAAACTCCGGCGCGCTGACCATCCATACGATGAAGTCGAGCGCCAAGTGCAGGTTTTGCGTGTGCTTGGAGACGGCCCATGCCCCTCCGCCCATGGTGGAGGTCATCACCTGTGCGTCGCCGTCCCAGCGCAGCGGCTCGGCAACCCCGAGCTGGTGCTGCGCCGTCTGGTAATACGGACTACCCCGCTGACCGCCGAACGCGGCCAGCGCCATCCACGACGGGGCAATCAACATCAGCAGTTTGTCGTCCCGGGGGATCTGGGTGAAGCGAGAGTCGAAATAGCCATAGGGGGCCAGCGTCCCGTTGGCCAGAAGAGCATCCACCAGTTTCGCCGCGCGCACGCACCGGGCGTCTCCAAAGTTAATGTGGACCCGCTTGTCGTCCAACACCCACGAGGAAGGGCAGCCGGAGGCGTCGAAATAGGCCTTGAACCCCCAGGCGTCGCCGAAGGAACCGATGATGAAGCCGGGGTGTTCCCTGCTGATCCGCTCGCCCAGGGCTTCGTATTCCTGCCAGGTGACCGGGAGGCGGTAGCCGAATTTATCCATCAGCGGCTTGTTGTAATACAGCACCATCGGCGCGGTGTCGTGGCGCAGGCAGAGCAGTTTGCCGCCATAGGTGCAGGCGTCGTTGGCGTGCGGCTCGAAGTTGTTCAGCACCTCGGCGGAGAGGGCTGGTCCCAAGTCGAGGGGAAAATCGTGCTGCGGATCGACGACCTGGGCGACCAGGTTGGTTTCCGCAAAGACTACGTCGGGCCAGCCTTCGCCTTGCTGGTTGAACCGCAAGACGTCCGCCGGGAACTGATTCCGGTCCACCTCCCGAAAATCCATCTGGCTGGCCTTGTCGGGGAAAAGCCTTTGGTAGATAAAGGCTCCATCCATGCGGGCTGAGTCGAGCCAGATGGTGATCCGGGGCTGAGGTGACGGTGAGGTGTCGGATGAAGTTTTCAATGGGGACTCATTCGTCGCAGGTTGTATTGCCGAAGGCGGTGCAATCGACGGCGCCGGGCCGGCGCAGGAAACCAGCAGAGCGGCAAGACCGAGGGACCATGGGAAATAGTAACTCTTCGCAAAGGACATCATACGGCAGCTTGGCGCCTTTTCCATCGATAGGCTAGTTAGTCCGGACCGGCGAGGCGTCATACTTCGAATGGAAACACCCGCCGCCCGATCCGACCGGTTACCGAATCCCCCGACTGCCGCCCAAGGACCGTTTTAAAGGAATCAAGGCAAGGGCTAAAGGACAGTCTTTGAGTTCTGACCTTTAAAAAAACAGTTTTTCCGAGTGCTGATCGACCGCCCTCGTATCAGCCGCTTCGCCAATGGAGCAATATTGTCCCATGGTATCGATTTTGCCTATTTTTATGCGCCATAACCACGCCAGATTTGCGCCATACTGAAGAAATCCGAAGTTTTTCAAGGTTCATTGAAGACGCCTTGGAACTAGAAATGTCTTCCCCTGCAAGTTCGACCGGGATTCGTCCTTGCTCCGAGTTCATGCCTGTTTCGAAATGCATCGAAGCAGGCATTCTCCACGAAGATTCTCCTTTGGTGCCTGCGGTAAATAAATACCGCTGGATATACTTCAGCGGTACCTACAGGTAGCGGGGCTAGTCCCCGCCTGGCAATCACGCAGGTTCCAAAATCAATTCGAACCTGCGCGCTCCCCCGCTCGCGATTCATTCGCATCGTAGGATCACCGGTGCTCATCGCTCCGCGGGGCTGGCGCGGGGACTCATTGGTTAAAGAGTGGTTAAAAAAAGATAACGTAGGTTAATCTTCAACTGTCTCTTCAGGTAGCGGGGCTAGGATTCGCTCCCGCTTCGTATTCAATTCTGTTCCGGAAAATCACCGGAGCAGAATTACTCCGCGAGGGCTAATCATAAGGAACATTTAATAAATTGAGACCGTTGGATGATCTCCAACGGTCTCTTCAGGTAGCGGGGCTAGGATTCGAACCTAGGACCTCCGGGTTATGAGTGGCTTTTAGGAAACCGCGAACTTTTTCGTTTTTTCTCGATGTTTCTCGTTAATTTTTCTTTTGAGATACATCAAGCCCGGAGATCTCAGATAGGTAACAATATAATACCGATTTATTCAATCAAAGTCAATATCTTTCACAGCGGGAAAAAATTATTTTCTAAACTCGTCTCGCACATGAATCAATCTCGAGATTATGATGATCTGTAATGCTAGTTCTTACGAAGCTATTCGTTTATTGGCTAACGGATCGGTCCGGCAGTCGCAGTTGATCCTCCACATACCCGGTTTCAGGATTTTCAACCTCGTATCCGATCTTTCGATACCCGGTTCGACGTTTGGAAAACATATTCACCAAAGCGGGTATGTTGTAGTCCACGTAATCATAGATGATGACTTCCCTCTTGGACGCATGAAACCTGTGCAATCTGCCGGCGTATTGGGTCAGAGTGCCCCGCCACGAGATCGGCAAGGCTAGAAATAGGGTATCCAATCTCTCATCATCAAATCCCTCACCGATATACCTGCCTGTGGCGAGGAGGACTCTGGGTTCACCGGTAGGAAGGCTGCGAATACTCTCGAAAAGTCCTTTGCGCTGCTTCTTTCCCATGCCACCCTTCAATATGAAAATATTCGATATTTTCTCCGCAAGCAATTCGGCGATTCGCTCCAAATGGTCCCTACGCTCGGTCAGAAGGATGGGAAAACGCCCATCCTTCACGGCGCTGATCACATCCTCGGCGATGCCTTGATTCCTCTTTTCATCCTTGGATAGTAGATCGTACACTTCCTGGATGGGAATTGAGGCTGCCTCCTTCAGGTGGAATGGAAAATGAAAGTCTGTAGGCCTAATGAATACCCTATGGGAAAAAGGACGCTTCAGGGCTTGGGATTTATCGCTCACTCGAAATCGGATTGGGCCGCATTGCATGAAGATGATGGGGTGATGCCCATCTTTGCGAGCGACCGTCGCGGAAAGACCGGTGAAATACCTGGCCTTGCTCCGCCGGACAACCTGCTCGAAGCTCACAGCTGATATGTGATGGCATTCATCCACGATTATGTAACCGTAGCTGGCCACCAAATCGTCGACTACACCCTTCCGAAACAGGCTTTGAACCATGGCCACGTCGATCTTCCCGGTCGGATCGCGTTTACCTCCTCCTATTTGGCCGATCCCCTTCTTTTCGATTACCAGGAATTTACCAAGAGAATCGATCCATTGATCCAATAATTGGCGGCGATGCACAAGGACCAGAGTATTTACCTTGCGCTCCGCGATCAGATATGCGGCGACAACGGTCTTCCCGAATGCCGTGGAGGCGGATAAAACACCCATATCATGAAGAAGGATCGCCTCTGCGGCTTTTTTCTGTTCGGGAAACAATGTGCCGGTAAATCGCACATCCAGAGGGGTTCCGGAAAATCGTTTATCCTCCAATTGAACATTAATTCCCAAAGATCGCAGCGAACCGATCGCATCGTCCAAACAACCTCTTGGCAGACAAAGAAAATTTGGCGTATCCTCGCAGCAACTGATAATCCGCGGTTTGCCGTATGTGGAAAGGCGCATGGCTTGCGCTTGATAAAAATCCGGGTTCTGGAAGGCGGCCAAGCGGATTAGTCGATTCCGTAATGCGGGAGAAAGATCCACCTTTGGAATATACAATTGATCACCAAGCACCAGATTCAGTTTATCGGGAAGGGGACCTGTGATGGGCGGTTCAGGAAGATTCCCGGAGGGAGGAGCGTTCCAAGGCTGGTCTTCGGTTTCGTCAAGCACGGGCATCCGTATTCCCGCTAATTCATCCGTCTTTTCCGGCTTGCCGATAATCTTTTCGAGGGCCTTGCGATCCATCCGCCGAATCGTCGAAAGGAACGCCCATTGATCCGTATAAGGATCGAAATTCCTGTCCAGGAAAAGGGCGTTGCCCTCCTCCCGGGGCCGTTTCTGAAGAGGCAAAGCGATCAAATTTCCAAATCCGCCTCTGGGAAGCGTATCCTGGTTGGGGAAAAACCGGTCATAGGAATCCAATCCGATTTCCTGCGATCCCAAGCCCATCATGACATATGTTGTGTC
>JBEKDW010000181.1:0-5516 GCA_050014155.1 Anaerolineales bacterium | reverse complement strand
AGAATACGTGGAAGGCATGCAGTTCGATCGCGGATACATCTCCTCCTACTTTGTCACCAGTCCGGAGACGATGGAATCTGTCATCACCGAGCCGCTATTGCTCATCTATGATAAGAAAATTTCCGCGGCGGCCGACATCGTCCCGGTCCTGGAGAAACTGGTCCAGACGGGGAAACGTGATCTGGTCATCATTGCCGAGGAAATCGACGGCGAAGCGCTGGCGACTCTCGTGCTGAACAAACTGCGCGGAATGCTCAACGTGCTGGCCGTCAAAGCGCCGGGTTTCGGGGATCGGCGCAAGGCCATGCTGCAGGACATCGCCCTGCTCACCGGTGGCACCGTCATCACCGAAGAACTCGGCAAGAAGCTGGAGAACACCACCCTGGCCGACCTTGGCAAGTGCGACAAAGTCGTCGCCACCAAGGATGATACGACCATCGTCGGCGGCAAGGGCGATCCGAAGAAGATCAAGGGGCGGATCGAGGAAATCAAGGTCGAGATCGACAAATCCACTTCCGACTACGACAAGGAAAAGCTTCAGGAGCGGCTCGCCAAGCTGTCCGGCGGGGTGGCCATTATCCGCGTCGGCGCGGCGACCGAAACCGAACTGAAGGAAAAGAAACACCGCGTAGAGGATGCCCTCTCGGCCGCGCGAGCGGCTGTGGAGGAAGGGATTGTGGCGGGCGGGGAAATTTCCCTCCTCAATGCAGCCGTCGCGCTCGATACAATCAAGATGGACTCGGACGATGCCCAGGTGGGCGTCACCATCATCCGCAAGGCGCTCGAAGCTCCCATCCGGCGGCTCGCGGCTAACGCCGGCGAAGACGGCTCGGTAGTGATCGACGCTGTTCGCCGGAAGTCCGCCGAAACCAAAAACAAGCACATCGGCTTCAACGTGCTGACCTTCGAATATGTGGATATGATCAAAGCCGGGATCATCGATCCGGTCAAGGTCGTCCGCGGCGCGCTGGAAAACGCGGCCTCGATCGCGGCCATGATCCTCACCACCGAAGCGCTCATCACCGATGCTCCGGAGAAGGATAAATCGGCGCCGATGATGCCGCCTGGCGGCGGGATGGAATATTAATCCCAGCCGGATACGTTGCAGTAAAAAAAAATCCCCCGCGGATTTTCGCGGGGGATTTTTTTATCTTTGCCAGTCTACCGCCTACGGCGTCGACGTGCGAGTGGGGGTAAGGGAGACAGTGGGGGTAAATGTCGGCGTCGGGCCGAACGTTGGAGACGAGGCGCTGGTCGGCACCGGCGTGGCGATCCCGTAACGGCATTGCAATACCAGCCCTACGGTCAGGAAGTTGGGATCCGTGATCTTATTTCGCTTGACGAGGTCATCCACCGTCGACAAGCATCTTGCGGCGATCGCCTCAAGGTTATCCCCCGCTTGAACCGTTATGGGGATGATTGCCCCGGTCGCCAGCCCGGTGGGGAAAACGGTCGGAGTAAACCCGGTTCCCGAAGGCGGGAGTAGGATTTTCTGGCCGACTTGAATATTATTCGGGTCGAGCGTCGGATTAAGTGCTGTGATTGACTCCACCGAGATGCCGCATTTTTGGGCAATCGTGCTGAGCAGGTCGCCGGATAGGACCGTGTATTCCGCCGGGCAAGACGGCGTGGGGGTTACCGAAGGCGTCTCAGCGGTCGGCGCAAGGGTGATGGACGGAGTAAACGTAACCGTGGCATTGGGAGTGACCGTCGACGATGGTGTTGGGGACGATAGAAACGAGAGCGGCAAAGCCTTGTTGCCCCAGATCCCTACTACCAGGAGCAGCACGCCGATCATCACTGCCACGCCGGTCAACATCCCGATGAAAAAATTACCCAACCCTTCTTTGCGGCGCGGGTAGAATCCTGAGACATCTCCAAAATCTTCTTTGTTCGACAGATCAGACATTTTCTCCTTCCCCCGGTTGCCCTCCAAAGGCCGATTCGATCTTTCTCTTCATTTGTATGCCGTCAGAGAACCGGATGAATTCATTCTACCGAATTGATCGTGAATGCGCCACAAGCTTAAAAAAAGTAACCTAATCTGATCTATAATACCATTATTATCCGTTAATTTGCTTTATTGCCCAACCGGCAAAATCCCTCAAGACAGGGCTTTGATTTGATTGAAAAGGGAGCAAAAAGGGAATAGCTTCCTCCCGGCGGGTATTGCCCAGGACAATGATCAGATTACGCAGATAACCTTCACGTCCCGTTCGGCGGAGCGGGCTTTTATAAAAACGAGCTTGCCATTCCTCCTCGGAAAGAGCGGTTTCCCGTGCCACATTCCGGATGGGAAAATGAGGCCTTGAGCGAAAGGAAGATTCCGCTTCCGGGTGGTTCTTCCGGTTCCAGGGACAAACAATCTGGCATATGTCGCAACCGAAAACCCACCGGCCGATCCGGATGCGGACGTCGTCCGGGACGGACCCGCGATGCTCGATCGTCCAATAGGAGATGCACCTGCCGGAGTCGATCGTCCGGTCGGGAAGGATGCAGCCGGTCGGGCAGGCTTTCAGGCAGCGATCGCAAGTCCCGCAGCGGTCGAAGGCGAAGGGCGGATCCGGAGGCAGCTCCAATTCGGTGAGGATAACCGCCAAGAAAAAGAAAGAACCTATCGCAGGATGGATGAGCATGGAATTTCTACCGATCCATCCCAATCCGGCACGGGAGGCGATCTCCCGTTCGAGGATCGGGCCGGTATCAACGTATGCCCGATGCTGCAGCCGACCTCCAGCAAGTGAATCGAGATCCCGACAAAGCAATCGCAGCCGGTCCGGGATGATCTCGTGGTAATCCGCACCCTGGGCGTAGGCGGCGACGCGCCCCTCCAACGGCAGGTTTTCAAAATCCGGGGGTGGTGGATACGGCATCGCCAGCGCGATAATCGACCGAGCCGAGGGAAGCAACCGGGTCGGGATGGCCCGCATCGACAGGCTGCGTTCCGCCGCCAGATAATCCATCCCGGCCTGACGGCCGGCGGCGATCCAATTTGCAAAGGCGGGGTAATGATCCGGCGGTTCGGCCGTGGTAAACCCGGAATGGACGAAGCCCAATTCGCGGGCGCGCTTTCGCAGGGACTCCTTTAAAAGTTCCATCGGATGCGGGTTTCTACCAGCCGCTTGCGGAAAAAACCGTGGCAAGGAAATTGGCGCGTTCCTTGGTGGTCATAAACCGCGGGCGGGCATAATCAACGAAGGTGATCGTGATCAAATCGGCTCCGAGATATCGGCCGTTATAAAAGACGTGCCGGTCGATGAATGCATCCCGAGTTTCTTCCTGATCATACTGGTCGAAGAACAGGTTTCCCAGGCCGTAGTGGATAAACGACCCGCCGGCGAAATCGAAGGTTTGCGGATGATGAGCCTGGCTTCCGGAGACGACGACGGCTCCGGAGTCGGCCATCGCATGGAAATCCAGGACCTGTTCGTCGGTCGGCTCAAAATGGGAATACTCGATATATTGGAAGGTCATAACGGGCAGATACCCGTCAGTGGTTAATTGCTTCAATTCGGTTTTCAGGTAATCGAAATCGCAGGGCGCCGCTCCCGGCAAACTGTCGGTCGCCCACTCGCCGTTGTTGCCGGGTTTATTGCAACCGATGAAGGCCAGGCGGTTGCCGTTGCTTTCCACCAGGACGGGTTTCCGGGCCGCCTCCAGATTCTTCCCGCTGGCATAGAAGGGCCAGCCGCGCTGCGTGTACAGTTCCATCGTATAGAGCAGCGCGTCCGATCCCCAGTCCCGCACGTGGTTTCCGGTCATCTCGACGATGTCCACGCCGATATATTCCAGCAAATCGATATACCGCGGATCGTAACAAAACGGGTAGAGGCCCGGCGCGGGGTTCGGCGGAGGGCAATCCTCTGCGAATGGGACTTCATTGCTCACGTGGGTCAGGTCGGCCGATCGAAGCAGTTCGCCGATATCCTCGGCCGGGTAAAGCACGCCTTGTTTTTCCATCGCGTATGCGGTGGCGCGCACCAGCGCGGTCACGCCGGTGAGAATCAGGGTGGTCAACTTTGACGGGTCGCGGTTGGTTGCCGGGAGGCTGGATTTCGCGGCAGCCTGATCGAACAAAGTCAAATCCCCGGAGAAGGAGATTGGTACCGCCAGCGGATAGGCGGTCGGATCGAAGGCGTTCCGCATCGGTGATTGTCCGTCCACTTCCAATACTTTCCAGCGCGGCGAAAGCGTCTCCCATGGGACAATCGCCCAGGCGGGAGGATTAGCCCAGGCGTGATCCGCCAGTTGATCGGCGGGAACAATCTGCACCGCACCCGGGGCGGGCACTCCCCACAAGGCGGAAAAGACATCCAGCGTATTCTGATCCATGAGCAGCGGCCGGCCGGCGAATGGATTGCTCCCTTCCCCCGACCACGCTTGCCGCATGTCCAGGCTGCTCACCCCGTCGGCGACGGTTGGAAACGGAGCTACCAGGGCATAGATCCACGTTGAGACCCGCCGCTCGTCGCCGATATAAAGCTGGACGGCCGCGTCCTGTGGATTGGCTGCGATCTGCCAACCCGGCGGGGGGGAGAAGACGGAGAGAAAGGAATCCGGCAACGCCGGTGAGATCCATAGGGCGGGAGGGATGGGGGTTTGTGACGCGTCGGATGGAAAAACGTCTGTGAGCGAATATTCCGTCGGCAGGAACGGCGTGCTAGTTTCCGTCTGGGATGGATCCGGGAGGTAACTACTTTCAAGCGAAGGGTTCGGACTGCCGGGATTCATACCGGGCAGCGTTCCGGTACATGCGGAAAAAAGCATCCCCAAGAGCAAAGAAGTACACATTCCGCGTGAAATTTTCCGCATCGTAGGAATGGGGCGGTGAACCTCTGGGGGATTATTCCTTAACCGCCTGCATCTCCTCCCAATTTTGCCCCTGCTTGGCGTCCGCCGTTAATGGAATGCTGAGGGAGAGAACGTTTTCCATCACCTGGCGCACGAGCCGCGCGGCGGGAATGATTTCCGCATCCGGGCACTCGAACACCAGTTCATCATGCACCTGTAGGATCATGCGCGTGCGCATCCCTGCCCGGGCCAGTTCGCCCGGCAAACGGATCATCGCGATTTTCATGATATCGGCAGCCGATCCCTGGATGGGCGCGTTGATCGCCTCGCGCTCGGCCCGATTGCGGGTGTTTTGGTCCAACCGCGAACCGGATGAAAGTTCCGGGAAGTATCTCCGCCTCCCGAGCATAGTCTCCACGTAGCCGCATTCCGCAGCCGTTTTTTTATAGGAAGCCACCAAATCGCGGATTTTGGCAAAGCGTTCGAAATATTTGCGGATGAACTCCTCGGCCTCCGAGAGGGTCAGATCGGTCGAACGCGTCAGACCGTACGCAGTCTGGCCATAGAGCAAGCCGAAGTTGACCGCTTTGGCATGGCGGCGCATGGCGGGCGTGACCTCTGCCAGCGGCACATCATAGATAGCCGCGGCCGTGACAGCGTGGATATCCTCTCCGTGGCGGAAGGCTTCGATCATCCCCGGATCGCTCGCCATGTGCGCCGCCAGC
>JBEKDW010000180.1:0-5546 GCA_050014155.1 Anaerolineales bacterium | reverse complement strand
GCAACCTGGGCTTGTTGGCGCGCTCGAAAAAGAGGTGCGTCTCCTCCATCTGCTGCAGCTGGCGCGCGGCGGGTTCGGTGTTATAGAGCGCGATCAGCGTGGTGAACTGTCCCGAGACGAAGCATACCCAGCGTCCGTTCTCGATCTGGGTCGAGCGCATCCGCGAACCGAACATCTCACGCGCGGCTTCGCGATAGGAAGAGAGCATCGGCACCATCAGCGCCGGGTCCAGGTCGAATTTGCCCAGCGTGGCGAGCGGTATGCCCGAAACGTTCTCGTAGATGGAAAATCCCAGCGCTTTGGCAAAATGCTCGCGGCGGATGGCGATGCTCTTACCCTGACTGACGGCCTCGCGCCAGTTTTCCGGCGAGATATCCAGCAGCCGTTCGATGGCCTGCCGCTGCTGTTGGTAATGTTCGTAGAGGTGGACGAAGGTGTCGCGGTTGATTTCCCCCCGGGCGAAGTCTTCCCCCAGTTTGTTGGTCTTGGCCTGCACTTCGCGCAAATGGCTTTCCGCATCGCCGCGGGGTTCGGCTGCCGGGGAAAAAGCAGGCGGTGCGGGAGGAACGGATCGGGCCGCGGGATCAGGAGGGGATTCTGGAGATGTTACGCGCTTGGAGGTGTTCGAGAATAATCGCTGCAACCCATTCATGGGGGATTCCTGTCGGAAAAGATAAATCGATTATATCCTGAAACTTCCTGGAGGGGCCGTATCGTTTGCTTGGATTTAGGGTCTGGGAAATAAACTGCAACCTGTCAAGCTAAACGGTAGCGGGGAGATCCTGAACGACTGCCCTCTCTTAATTTCCCTTTCCGTCCCTGAGGGAGAATAACCGCCTCCATCCCCGCTGCAAGCGACGGAGTGTTGGCGAAATGGGTCGATAATATTTCGGCAATAGAACCCAATAGCCTGACTGAGGTAAGCACCCTGAGAAAATTAGTACGCTACGCTCACCTTTAGGATCGCGGTAGAACATAAGACGAAGAACGATTTTGTTTACCTAGGTACGCCGGTCGGCGGGAACTTCATTCTCCATTCAAAACTCCCCCCAATCTTCCCGATAGTCTTGATTCAATTAACGGAACCGACTATGGTTGGCGGGATGATCAGTTGGTCACCAGGTTGGGGAAGGTGGGACACTCGGAACGATGGATGGATCCGTGCGACTCATAGGTTCCACGGGCTGTGCCAATCCGCCATAAAAGGAGAGACGTCGTGCGTAAATCAAGTCCGGTTCAAATTGGGCGAAGGATTGGAAACATGGTTACTGCCTCCATGGATTGAGGAGGTGTCGATAGCCGGGCACAATCCCACGCTGAGCATGTTCTTTCAGCGATCACTGGAATGAACCGGAATGCAGAAGGGTCCTTCTCCTAAAAAGGAAAGTGTTTTCTGGCACCCCGTCCATCGTATCTGGATTTGGTATCGGGAATGGGAATGAACATATAATCAAGTCATCCGTGGAAGGGGTCTGATAACCTCCCAACGGACAATTAAGATGCCCGGCCCTGTCCGTACCCTGTTGCGCCTGACCTACGATCTCCTGGGAGAATGTTATCTTTCCGCCGCGTTCTGGATCGTTCTGGCATGCTACGTTATCATCGCTCCGCACGCGCCTCCCCTGCCGGCCCTCGAATTCACGATTGGTTTTTTCTTCCCCGTGTATTTCCTCGCCTTCCTGGGGATTTTCCCCGTCGTCGGGCAGGTGATATACCTCGCCATCGCCCGGCCGGTAGTGCTATTCCTCTCCGGCGGCGCGAATAATCCGCTGCTCGCCGCTTCCTGGAAGATCCCGGCGGGGTTGGAGCGAATCCTCGGGCCGTTCTCCGGCGCGATGCCGATGGAAGGCACCGTGCTTTCTTTCATTGTCGACGCCGGTTTTTGGCTGTCGGTCATTCTCAGCCTGATGGTTATCCAGCGGTCGGCCGCCCGGTTTCTCTTGCGCGTCTGGCCGCCCGCCCCCAAAACGAAACCGCCTGTGGAGGAAGCCGCCCCCGCAACGGGGTTCTTCGAGCGCTGCCAACCCATCAGCGACAAGGTGCTCTTTTCGCTGATGGGTTTGGCCCTCCTCGGATCGGCCTTCTTTGCCGCCTCGCATAATCCCGTTTGGGAAGGGATTTTTTATTGCGGCTTGGCGGTTCTCGCGGCGCTCCTGGGCGGTTTGCTCTTCAGCCTTGTCCGAATTCCGCCCGGATCCGGGTTTGTTATTTACGCGCTGGTGATGCCGGGGATCCTCCGGATGATCCTTTCCGGAGTGCAGGATTTTTCGCCCCCGGTCTTCGCCGCGCCCTGGTTCGGGCCGGGGGGCGGAATTGTGCCGCCCATCACGCTCGTCGGTTACGCCATCGCGGCGGGCTGGCTGTGGATGATCTACCTCCTGCTGCATCGGGCGCTGGGAATATTTCAATCACTCTTTCCGCGCGCCTGGGCGAAACCGCGGCCGATACCGCAAGCCGCAAGCCAAAGTAAGTTCGCCGGATGGAAAAGCCGCCTGGCGACGTGGACCGTCGTTCTCCTGTCGCTGGGAGGGGTTGCCGTCATCATATGGTCGACCGTTTTGGGCGAGGATTACCGTCATCCGATCGTATACTCATTCGGCGATTTGACGGGCACGATGGTCTGCATCGAACATTGCGAGCAATATGGCGGACAAGGGGCGCTCTTACCGAAGAATCCGCCACCCGGCACGCCGCGCACGGTGGTCGTTCGGTTGGATGCGACATCCGGCCCCTTATTCCTGCGAATCGAGCCGCGGCGTCAGGATCGGCTGGCCTTTATCGATCTCTCGATCGGGTTGGAATGGATCAATCCCGAAGGAAAAATCGTCGCGCGGATAGACCCGCAGGACCGTTTCCCCGGGTCCGAACTTACGGAGTATTGGTTTTATCGGAAGGACATCGCCATTCCGGCGCTTGAATCGGGGAACTATACGCTGGTGGTCACCCCGTACGACAACGGCGTCGCTTGGATTGCGGTTTCTATTCGGAAGAACCCCTAACCCCCAAGGTATATTCTGGAAAGGATACGGTGCGGCCGGGTTTGGGTTATGTTCCCACAACGGTGCTGCGCCGTTCCAAAAGCATCACATCCCGCCAGCGCTCGTCCATTTTTCCGAGGCGTTCGCGCACTCCGATGATCCGGAATCCATATTTTTGATGAAGGGCCATCGAGGCTTCGTTCTCAGGGAAGATGCCTGCCTGGAGCGTCCAGTAACCTTTCTCCTCGGATTCCTTAATCAGCGTTTCCATCAACTCACCGCCGATTCCCTTCCCGCGCATCGCCGCGGCGATATAGATGCTGGCTTCCGCCACCCCGGCGTACACGCACCGGCCGGAGACGGAAGTGAGCGACGCCCAGGCGACCACCTGACCTTCCAGCACGGCAACCAGCCTGCCGTCGCGAAGGTGGGCGGAATCCCACTCTTCCCAGTCCGGGGGTTGTTCCTCGAAGGTGGCGTTGCCTGTATCAATGCCTTCGCGGTAAATGGCCCTGACTGTGGGCCAATCACTGGGGAGCATGGGACGGATTTCCAAAGAAATATTTTTTGGCATATCGGTTCTCAAGATGCCGAATTAATGCCTGCGCCGGACGAGAACGGCGGCAAGCACGGCCATTGCGGCCAGCAGAACGGCGGCTAATGCGAAGAGCACTTCCAGATACGGGGCGACGGTTTGAAAATTCGGTAACGCACGCGGCTGAGGCGTCGCCACAAAGGGAAGCGAGGCGACCTGCGGCGGATTTAGCGCATGCTCTTCGGTGGGAGCGCAATCATCACACCCGCCGCCCAACAAGGGAATTGCGGTCGGTTGTTCCGACGGCGTCTCGGTCGGAACGCAATTGTCGCAGCCAATGCCAATCCGCGGGGTCGCGGCCGGCGAGGGAGTCTCCGTCGCGGGGAGGTTCGCGGGCGCCGCGGTCGCAGCGGATTTCCCGGCGCCGCTCGTATCCGAGGATTGCCGCGGCGCGGAGAATGCTTCGTTTGCCGGGGCAACAACCCGAGGGGCGGATGCCGCGCCGAGAAAACCGACCCGGGAAACGACATCGACCGACAACACACACACAAACGCCAGCGACGCCAGCGCCGAACCGAACGCCATCCGGCGCGGAGAAAAGACAGCCGGTTTTCCCGCCGCCTTTCCGGCCATGGCCGTGGTTAACACGAGCGATCGCGGCGGCTTCAGCAGTGGCTGCGCGCGGAGCGAATCCCGTACGGAACGCAATTCCGCCAATTGCCGGCGCAGGTTCTCTTCTTTATTAAGCCGTGTTTCCAGGGAGGCCTTCTCCGCGCCTTCCAGCCGGCCGTCGAGATAGGCTGAAAGCATCTCCAGCAGTTGCGGATCAAGCCTCTCTGGCGGATTCATGCATGTGCCTCACTCTCCAGACGGCGCGCCTGCGGGGGAAGTTCCCCCTTGGCGCGGAGGCAATCCCGTAAATCGGCCCGGGCGCGGGCCACGCGGCTTTTAACCGTGCCCAGCGCGACGCGCAGCGCGCGCGCCGCCTCGCCGTACTCCAGGGCGTGCACGTCGACCAACAGCACCGTCGCGCGCTGTTCGGGCGGCAGGAGCGAAAGGCATTCTTCGATCGAACGGCGCAGGTCTGAGCGGACGGCGGCCGATTCCGGACCCTCGGTCGGGTCCGCCAGGATCGATAGGGATTCGTCGCTGCGGTCGTCTTCCTCCCCGGCAGCCAGATCGTCCAGCGAGACGGCCGGCCGGCGCTTGCGCCGGCGTAGCTCGTCCAGGCAGGCGTTGGCCACGATCCGCAGCAGCCAGGAACGGAACGATTCCCCGCGCAGCTCGTTCAAATGCCGGTAGGCGGAGAGAAACGCCTGCTGCGCGGCGTCGGCGGCGCCTTCCTCCTCGCCGAGCATCCGGTAGGCGAAGGAATAGGCGTGGTTCTGATGGGCCAGCACCAATTGGTTAAAAGCTTCCAAATTACCGTGGCGCGCGTCCTGGAGGAGAATTCGTTCATCCATCACGTGGATAATAATACCCGATTTTATTTTTCCGAAACCCGTCCTCCCCTCAATCCTCTCCCGTTTATCACGATGCGAAAAACGCGGGAGGACGAGGGAGGGGGTGGTATAATCCGCCTGTTCTATAACCCTCGATCCTTCGCGCTTTGGCGCTTTTTTCAGGAGAAACTCCCATGTCCGGCCATTCCAAGTGGGCAACCATCAAACGCAAAAAAGGGGCGGCCGACGCGAAGCGAGGCCAGCTCTTCACCCGGCTCGCGCGCGAGATCGTACTGGCGGCGCGCGAAGGCGGGGGCGATCAGGAAGGCAACTTCAAACTGCGGCTGGCGATCGAAAAAGCCCGGGCCAATAACATGCCCAAGGAGAACGTCGAGCGCGCCATCAAACGCGGGACCGGCGAGGACAAGGAAGGCGGCGTAATCGAGCAGGTGACCTACGAAGGCTATGCCCCGCACGGGATCGCGCTGCTGATCGAAGTGGTCACCGACAACCGCAATCGCGCGGTATCGGAGATTCGGCGGATTCTCACCCGCGCTGGGGGGAGCTTGGGGGAAGGCGGATCGGTGGCCT
>JBEKDW010000179.1:0-5612 GCA_050014155.1 Anaerolineales bacterium | reverse complement strand
GCGCCGGCAGCTCCTATAAGAAGAGCGCCCGTATCGTCGGCGAAGTACTGGGGAAATACCACCCTCATGGCGATATGGCCGTCTACGATGCGATGGCCCGCATGGCGCAGGATTTTTCGATGCGCTACATGCTGGTGGACGGGCAGGGCAACTTCGGCTCGATCGACGGCGACGCTCCGGCAGCCATGCGCTATACCGAAGCCCGCCTCAACAAAATGGCCGAGGAGATGTTGCTGGATATCGACAAGGAAACCGTCGATTTTGCGGACAATTTCGACGGATCGCTCAAGGAACCGCTGGTTCTCCCGGCACGGTTGCCCAACCTCCTGCTCAACGGATCCTCCGGCATTGCCGTCGGGATGGCCACAAACATCCCGCCCCACAACCTGAGCGAACTCGCCTCCGCCATCCGCTACCTGATCGACCGCTACGACGAAATGGATGAGGTGACGGTCGAGGACCTGATGCAGTTCGTCCGTGGGCCGGATTTCCCGACCGGCGGGATCATCATCGGCATGGAAGGCATCACCTCGGCCTACGGTACCGGCCGCGGGCGGATCGTGGTGCGCGGCAAGGCGCCCATCGAAGAGATGTCCGGCGGGCGTTTTCGCATCCGCATCACCGAAATCCCTTATCAGGTCAATAAAACCGCGCTAATCGAGCGGATCGCCGAGCTGGTGCGGGAGGGGCGCATTGAGGGAGTAGCCGATCTGCGCGACGAGAGCGACCGGCGCGGGATGAGCATCGTGATCGAGCTCAAACGCGGCGCGGCGCCCAAGCCCATTCTCAACCAGCTATACAAATACACCGCGCTCCAGAGCACCTTCGGCGCGCAGATCCTGGCGCTTGTGGAAGGCGAACCCCGGCTGCTCTCGCTCAAGCGCGCGCTGCAGATCTACATCGAGCACCGCCAGACCGTCATCACCCGCCGTTCGAAATTCGAGTTGGACCGCGCAAAAGCCCGCGCCCACATCCTCGAGGGTTTGCTGATCGCCCTGAACAACATCGACGCGGTAATCAAAACCATCCGCGAATCCAAGGACGCCGATCAGGCCAAGGAACGGCTGATGCGCGGCTTCAAACTCAGCGATGTCCAAGCCCAGGCCATCCTCGACATGCAGCTCCGGCGGCTGGCCGCCCTGGAACGCCAGAAAATCGAAGACGAACACAAGGAAACATTGAAGACGATCGCCTTTCTGCAGGATCTCCTGACGCACCCGAAAAAGATCCTCACGGTGATCCAGGACGATCTCGACGATCTGACGGCGAAATACGGCGATCCGCGGCGGACGGTGGTCGCCGGCGGGGAGACCGAGGAACTGCGCGAAGAGGACCTGGTGCGCGACGAACCGGTGCTGGTGACCATTACCCAGCGCGGATACATCAAGCGCGTGGCGGCGCGGATCTACCGCACCCAAGCCAGAGGCGGCCGGGGGGTGACCGGCTCCGAACTGCGCGAGGAAGACGAGGTGGAATTGCTTTTCCCCGCGCGCACGCTCCATACGATTTTATTCTTCAGCGACCGCGGAAAAGTTTACAGTGAGAAGGCGCACCGCATTCCGGATGCCGACCGCAACGATCGCGGCAGCCCGGTGGCGAACGTCCTGGCGGTGGGGGGCGGTGAGAAGATAACCGCCGCGGTGGCCGTCCCGTCGTTCTCGACGGCCGCTTATTGCACGATGGTCACCCGGCGCGGGAAGATCAAGCGGGTCTCGCTCAAAGAATTCGAATCGGTGCGGCCCTCGGGGCTCGTGGCGATCACGCTCGACGAAGGCGACGAACTGGATTGGGTGCGCGCCACAACCGGAAAACAGGAGGTGATCCTGGTCACCGAACACGGCCAGGCACTGCGGTTCTCGGAAACGAAAGTGCGCTCGATGGGCCGGCCGGCCGCCGGGGTGACGGGGATCCGGCTCAAGGAAGGCGATGCAGTCACCAGCGCCGAGGTCGTCGATCCGGGCGGCGATCTGCTGGTGGTCACCGCCAAAGGTTACGGCAAGCGAACGCCGCTGAAGGAATACACCCCCAAGGGTCGGGCCACTGGAGGGATCGCCACCATCGCGCAAAAAATGATAGGCGTCACCGGGCTGATCGCCGCGGCGCGCGTGGTACGTGATGGAGACGATCTGACCATCATCACCTCGGGAGGCATGGCGATGCGAACCGAGGTCAAGGAGATCCGCCAGGCCGGACGGGCGACGATGGGAACGCATGTGATTCATTTGAAGGAAGGGGATTCGGTGGCGTCGATCGCGCGGATTGCGGCTGAGGATTTGCCGGAAGAGGAGAACAAAAAGGACGAGAAGGGGGAAGCGCCTGCCGCAGAGACTCCCCATTAGGTGCTCGCCGGATAAAATGGAAGATTCAACAAAGAGCCGTTCAGAGAGAACGGCTCTTTTCGTTCGCAGGCGAGTTGCACGAATGCCTAAGGGCAGTTAATGATCGAAAGGTTTGTGTAGACAGTGGTCGAAAGTAACCGCTTTCCTTGTTTATCGATGCCGACGAACTGGTAATTGACCTGCGCCCGGATCCACGGCACGGGGTTGGCGATATGACGGGTGGTGAAGAAGATGTAGAACTTGCCGGGCCCGTTCGGCGCCAGGGCGAGCCCCTTGGTCCACGAATTCCATTCCGTGCCGGCTTTGTTCCCGATTCGGAAAAACAGCAACACGCTATAAACGGAATCGGCCGGGGAGACGGTGGCGGTAGCCATGTTGGTTGTGGTTCCGCACGGGGCGTCGGCGGGATACATCTGCAGGTAGGAAAGAGTCCCCTGCAGAGTAATCCCGGAATTGGTTGCAGTCGGCGGCAGGGGGGTGGGCATCAGCGGAGTTTCGGTTTTTGTCGGCGTGGCGACAATCTCCGTAGGCGCTTCGGTCGGCGTGGACGATTCCATGGGTTCAACGGTTCCGCCCTCCGCCACGGTCAATTCCAGCGAAACGAATGCACCCCACGTCCCGGCTGTATTCTGGCTGTGTGCCTGCAGGACATACTTCCCCGGGGCAGCGGGTTGCCAACTATATTCCAACACGACCGCCGCGCGCGAGGAATCCGGGCTCTGGATCATCGCCGCCGATTCACCGTTCACCAACACTTCGGCCTGCGCGGTGCCGAGTGGATCTTCCGAAAGCAGGAGCAACTGCACCGGCCCAAGGGGAACCGTGGCGCCGGGAATGGGAGCGGAGAAGGATACCTTCGGCCCCTGATCGGGTGTCGGCGACCCTGCTCCCGCGAGCGGGGCGGCGGAAGAGCAGGAGGCAAGCACGAGAAAGAAAATAGCCGAAAATAACAAAATAGAAAATCGCTTCATAGGATGTTCTCCTAGCCTTCTATTATATGGGAAGTTGGAAAAGGATACTTGGGTGGAGGGATCCACCGGAGGATGTCATTCCGAGACCTGGTGGTTTTCCAGGGCGAGGAATCGGTGATTTGATCAGGTTGGATCGTTCTTCATGAAATCCCGGCTCTCCCGCCAACTTTCCGATTCCTCGGGGCTTCGCTCCTCGGAACGACATACTGCAGGTGTCATTCCGAGGAGCCCCGAAGGGGCGACGAGGAATCGGTAACGTCTGAGAGGGACAAAACAACCTTCTGGAATCTCGATTATGGGTTGTCGAGTCACCGATTCCTTCCCTCGCTTTGCTCGGGACAGGCGGGGTTGTGCCCCTCGGAATGACATTTCAAGATTGGATTAAGCATCCGCCGAAATACTTGCTATAATCCGCCGGAATATCCCACACCGGAGAAACCTCATGACCTCCTCGAAACTGCAAGATCCGTTCGGCGCCCGCCAGAACCTCGACCTCGGCAGCGGGCTGGAGACGATCTACCGCCTCTGTACGCTGGAAGAAGCCCACGTTGCCTCCAATCTTTCCCGGCTGCCGTATTCGATCCGCATTCTGCTGGAATCCGTCCTGCGCAACTGCGACGGATTCGAGGTGACCGAAGCGGATGTGGTCCGGCTGGCGGGATGGAAAAGCGCCGATCCGAAGCGCGAGGAGCTTCCTTTTAAACCGGGCCGGCTCCTGCTGCAGGATTTTGCCGGCGTGCCCTGCGTGGTCGACCTGGCCGCAATCCGCGAGGCGGTCAAGCGCCTGGGCGGTGATCCGGCGCGCGTCAATCCGCTCGTCCCGGTGGATCTGGTGATCGACCATTCACTGCAGGTGGATTCGGCCGGCAGCGCGGATTCGATCGAGATAAACATGCGCAAGGAATTCGAGCGCAATCGGGAACGCTACCAGTTTCTCCGCTGGGGGCAGCAGGCGTTCCACAACCTGCGGGTTATCCCGCCCGCCACCGGAATCCTCCATCAGCTGAACTTGGAACATCTGGCCAGCGTGGTGACGGTGCGCCCGGGAAATGCCAGCCAGCCGCCGCTGGCCATGCCCGACACGCTGGTGGGCACCGACAGCCACACAACGATGATCAACGGGCTGGGCGTGCTCGGCTGGGGCGTGGGGGGCATCGAAGCCGAGGCGGTGATGCTCGGCCGGCCGATGTACTTCCTCGCGCCCGACGTGATCGGTGTTAAGCTCATCGGCATTCCGCGCGAGGGCGTGACCGCCACCGATATGGTGCTGACCTTGGTCCAGGTTCTGCGCCGGAAGGGCGTGGTGGAAAAGTTCGTCGAGTTTTTCGGGCCGGGGCTCCCGGCGCTACCCGTGCCGGACCGGGCGACGCTGGCTAACATGGCGCCCGAATACGGCGCGACCTGCGGTTATTTCCCGGTGGATGCGGAGACGCTGGCTTTCCTGCGGCTGACCGGTCGCCGCGAGGCGGACGTGGTCCGCGTGGAACGGTATTGCAAAGAGCAGAACTTTTTCCATACCCCGGAATCCGCCGAACCGGAATTCACCTCCACGGTCGAGTTCGACCTTTCGGCGGTGGAGCCTTCGATCGCCGGTCCGCGCAGGCCGCAGGATCGAATCCCGCTTACGGAATCCAAGCGCGCCTTTCGCGCCGCGCTGAAGGACATCTTCGCCAAAGATCCGGATGCAGCTTCGCCCGCGCCCGGCGACGGGGCGGTGGTGATCGCCGCGATCACGTCGTGCACCAACACCTCCAACCCCTACCTCCTCTTCGCCGCCGGGCTCCTGGCGAAAAAAGCGGTCGAGCGCGGGATGAAGGTTCCGGCGCACGTGAAAACGAGTCTCGCGCCCGGTTCACGCGTGGTGGACGAATATTTGAAGGCCGCCGGGCTGTTGCCATATCTCGAGCAGCTCGGTTTTTACATCGTCGGTTTCGGATGCACCACCTGCATCGGAAACTCCGGCCCGCTGCCGGAGGAGATTGCGCGCGCGATCCGCGATAATAATTTGGTGGTTGCCGCCGTGCTTTCCGGCAACCGCAATTTCGAGGGACGCATCCACTCGCTGGTAAAGGCCAACTACCTCGCTTCGCCGCCGCTGGTGGTGGCGTATGCGCTCGCCGGGAGCATGACCGTCGATCTGGCGCAGGGAACGCTTGGGATGGATGCCAAAGGCCAACCCGTATGCCTTCGCGATCTATGGCCGTCCGCTGCGGAAATTCGCGCCGCGATGGGCAACATCACGCCGGAAATGTTCCGCAAAGTTTATACCGATATCTCCAAAGGCGGCGCGGCATGGAACGCG
>JBEKDW010000178.1:0-10348 GCA_050014155.1 Anaerolineales bacterium | reverse complement strand
CCCATTAGGCCCTGCGCGAAGAAAATGACCGGTTGGACCGCATGCGGCGGGCCATTGATGAGCAGGAATGAAAATACTGTCTTCCTCACCTTAAAATACATTTCTCACCCGATTTTGATAATTTGACGGACAGCGGAAAATAATCAGAACCGTGGAGAAAGGGGAGGACGATCATGAAATGGATTACCCGTGCGGGGGTGAAGGTGGACCGGGTGGCCTGCCCTTGGCTAATCAAGAAGTTCGTGGACCAAGAGGCCGAGTTTTTCTTTGTTGCAACGGATCAGGTGATGGGAGAAGCCGCGCGTTTGAAGGCAACGCCTTTCGATGCACCGGGTGCCCAGCTGGGGCATTAGGGCAAAGAGTGTTCCTTCGAGGCCATTCTCAAAAAGTATAACCTGGATAAAGACCCGGCGCTGGCCCTTTTGGGCAAAATCGTTAATGGCGCCGATACCGACAATACCCTCTATCATCAACCCGAGGGTCCGGGCTTAAATGCCGTTGCCGAAGGGTTTCGCCAGCTGGGATTCAGAGACGACCGGGAAATCAACGCTGCCGAATGGATCGTGTACGAGGCCCTGTACGCCTACTGTCAGGAGATGATGCGGCGCGGTAAGCCCGATGGCGCCTACAAATAAACCGCTATGGCTTTCAAATCCCTATTCCAGGACCTGCGCTCGTTGAACTCCGATGGGCTCCTCCTCTTCGGCACGCGGACGGCACGCATGTTCGCCTATGGGTTCCTGTCCGTTGTGCTCGTGCTCTATCTGGCCCAAGTCGGCTTGAGCGAGACTGAGATCGGCCTCCTGCTCACCCTGACCCTGGTTGGTGATACGATCATTTCCCTGTGGATTACCACGAATGCCGATCGCTTCGGCCGGAAGCGGATGCTGATCCTCGGCGCCATCCTGATGGTCTTTGCCGGGGTCCTATTTGCATTGACGCGCAACTTCTTGCTGCTTCTCATCGCGGCCACGATCGGGGTAATCAGCCCCAGCGGTTATGAGGTCGGCCCGTTCCTGTCCATTGAACAGTCCGCGTTATCGCAGATTGTTTCCGATGAGCGGCGCACGCAGGTCTTCGCCTGGTATAACCTGATCGGCTCCTTTGCGACTGCGCTTGGCTCGCTATGCGGAGGCGTATTGGCCCAGGGGATGCAAGGGGCGGGTCTGAGCCCAATGGGAAGCTACCGGGTGATCGTGATCGGTTACGGGGCGATAGGATTGATGCTGGGATTTTTATTCACCCGGACCTCTCCCGCTATCGAGGTTTCAACCGCCGGAAGCCTTTCCGGTTCGCCCTCGAACTTAAAGAGCCGTTTTGGCCTGCATCGGTCCGGGAAGGTTGTGCTAAAATTGTCAGCCCTCTTCTCCCTGGATGCCTTCGCCGGCGGGTTTGTCCTCCAAAGCATCGTGGCTTACTGGTTTCACGTCCGTTTTAACGTCCAGCCGGCGCTTCTGGGCAGCATTTTCTTTGGCGCCAATCTGCTGGCAGGGATTTCCGCATTAAGCGCTGCATGGGTCGCCCGGCGCATCGGTTTGGTCCGCACGATGGTGTTCACCCACCTTCCTTCCAACATTTTGCTGATTCTTGTGCCGTTCATGCCTACCCTTCCGCTCGCCATCCTGGTCCTCTTCTTGCGTTTCAGCATCTCCCAGATGGATGTGCCATCCCGTCAATCGTATACGATGGCGCTGGTCGAGCCGGATGAGCGCTCCGCCGCTTCCGGAGTCACCAACATCGCCCGTACCATCGGATCGTCGCTCGCCCCGGTGCTCGCCGGTCCGCTGCTGGCCAATCCGCTGCTCCTCAACGCTCCGTTTGTCATTGCCGGCAGTCTCAAGATCGTCTATGATCTATTGATCTATATGGGGTTTCGATCCTTAAAACCGCCGGAAGAAAACTCTCCTCCGCCGTTTGATTCGCCAGCAATTTCCAGCCCCGTTGGAAAGTAGAAGTGATGCGATGAAATGGATTACGCGCTCGCACGTGCATGTGGACCGGGTTGCATGCCCCTGGCTAATCCGCAGATTCATCGACAAGCAAGCGGAGTTCCTTTTTGTCCCGGTTGGCATCCTCAAGGAGACGGCGGAGAAATTCAACGCCATCCCGTTTGATGCGCCGGGTGTGGAGCTGGGCCATCAGGCCGGTCTCTGTTCATTTGAATCGATCATCCAAAAATATCAACTCAAAGATCCCGCATTGATTCGGATGGCGAAAATCGTGCATGCCGCGGATATTCGGGAAGATGCCGATAGCGATCCCATCGCGCTCGGCTTGGAGGCTCTAGCCGCCGGTTTCAGCCTGCGGTATCCGGATGACGAGGAAAATCTGTCGCATCAATTCGAAGTTTATGATTCGTTATATGCATGGTGTCAGTTTCAAATCCAAAAATGAACTCCCCAGTAGCCTTCGGCCATGAAATCGATTTATTCGTGAAAAAACCAACAAATTGAATTGTCAAAACTGTGCAAATAATAGGAAATAGGGAGACTTTATAGTGTCTATGCGAACAAGGCATTAAAGAGGATTGTTTCCAAGTTTATAATTCCCCCTCTTCAACCTGTGATCGTAATAAAGGAATGATTATGGTCGAAGAGGTTTCAGCCCATTAATATTTTTCAGTCGGATGCCGGTATCATTCGGATTGGGTAATTGATTATCGACGGAGGTTAAATGCAAATCCGAACCGTTCAAAATCACAAGGATTTGGCGGAGTTCATCGATCTGCCGTATCGATTCTACCGCCAGGATACGAACTGGATCCCACCGCTGCGGACTGATCAATGGAATCAGTTCGATCCGAAACGCAATCCAATGTTGGATCACTGCGAATACACTTTGTTCCTCCTTCAGGAAGGTTCGCAGACCATCGGAAGAATCTCCGCATTCATCGATCGCCTGGCCGTTGACTGGTGGAAGGAACCGATCGGATTGTTCGGTTCCTTCGAATGTATTGCTGACAATCGGGCGTCGCGTCTTTTGCTGGGCGCCGTCCAGGAATGGCTTACCGCCCGCAAGATGAAAGCCATCCGCGGCCCATGGTCTTTCGCATCGCAGGAATGGGGGCTGGTGCTGGAGGGATTCTCCCCTCCCCCGGTTATCATGGCTCCGTATAATCCGCCTTTCTACAACGATCAATTAACCGATTTTGGATTGCGCAAAGTGAAGGATCTTCTGGTGTATTACGTGGATAGCTCGGAAGGTTACAGCATTCCGGAGCGTTATCTGCGGCTCACGGACCGGGTGCAGCAGCGCTACAAGGTAACGGTTCGTTCGATGGATATGAGGAATCTGGACAAGGAAGTGGCTACCTTTGTCCGGCTGGCGAATCAATCCATTGCGGACAATTGGGGGTTCTATCCCGTGACCGAAGACGAAGGGAAAGCCCTCGCCCATGATATGAAACAAATCGTGAATCCCAAATTGCTCCTGTTTGCGGAAGACGTACGTGGGAAGGCGATCGGCTTTGCCATGGCCTTGCCCGATGTCAACGTACTTCTTAAAGGATTGAACGGCCGCTTGCTCCCGCTGGGATGGCTCAAACTGCTCTTCGGCCTCCCACGCATCCATCAGTACCGGATGTGGGCTCTGGGCGTGGTGCCGGAATATCAATCCAAAGCGGTGGATGCACTCATGTATCGCAAGTTGTACGAGACTTTGATGCCGGGGCCGGTCCGATTGGAAGTAAACTACGTTCTGGAAGACAACTACCGGATGAACAATGCGATTAAAAATCTCGGGGTGAAGAATCTCCGCAGATATCGTGTATATCAAAAACCTATATAAAAGGAAATTCCTTCCGACCGGCGAAGTGCGTTCCTGCGCCGGTCGATCCGCCCGATTGAAAACCCAAACTCTGGAGGAGAATTCCATGACCCAAACTGCTAAAAATTACCCGCTAGAAAACGCCCCGATCTCACAAGTTGGGATTGTTGTTCGTAATGCCGATAAAGTGGCGGCTAAGTTTTCCGCGTTGACAGGCCTGCCCATTCCGGCGCCGATCATTACCGATACGTATGAAAAGGCGCACACCGAATTCCGCGGCTCCCATTCCAACGCGCGCGCCAAGCTGATCATCTTCAATCTGGAGCAAATGGCCGTAGAGTTCATTGAGCCGCTGGAGGGCGCGAGCACCTGGCGGGAATTTCTGGATCAGCACGGGGAGGGAATGCACCATATCGCTTTTAATGTGAAAAATTGCGCACTCGCCGAGGAACAGGCCGCGCGGTTGGGCGTGCCGCTTGTCCAAAAAGGAGATTTTACCGGCGGGCACTACACCTATATCGACGCCACCGGGTCGTTCGGCGCGATTGTGGAACTGCTTGATAATATTGCATAGACTTGCGCGGCGCGGTTTTCAGCCGATCGGCGTTGAATCAACCGATGAATGCGGGCACAAATTCTCGGGGCGCATCCTGGGTTCGGACGAGATTTCGGAAAACACCGCGTCGTATTCTTCCGCGCGGGAACACCGGACGAGCCGGTTGCGATATTCTCCCACGCCGATCCAGTGATGCACGTAACGCACCGCATCTTTGCGGAAGATCACCGGCCCCAGGCGCGGTCCATACAACTCGATCATCAGCTCCAAATGGCGGCGCGCCATGCGGACGCATTCCTCCACCGGCACCTGCTCTTTGTCGCGGCGCGAAAATATCCACGGATGGCCGATGGCCGCGCGTCCGATCATCACCGCATCGCAGCCGGTCTGCCGTTTCATTGCCTCGATGTCGGCGACGGTCCGCACATTGCCGTTCCCTAGAATCGGGATGCTGGCGCGCTGTTTGATTTCCGCGATCGCATCCCAATCCACCGGGCCTGCAAAGGCCTGATCCTTGGTGCGCGCATGGACGGCGATCAGCCGGCATCCGTTTTCCTCGAGCGCCCTGGCCACTTCCAGATAATTGCGGCTGCGCTGATCCCATCCCAGCCGGATCTTCGCGCTCACCGGAATCGTCAATTCGGCCGATAGCCTGGCAAACAACCGGCCGATCTTTGCCGGATCCTTAAGCATTCCGGCCCCGGCGCCGCGTTCGGCGATCTTCCGTATGGAACATCCCAGGTTGATATCGATGATGTCCGGGCCGCGGTCCTGCAGACGGCGCGCGGTTTCCACCAACCGGTCCTCGAGATGCCCGTAAATCTGGAACGCGATCGGCCGTTCCCTTTCCGAGAATCGAAGCTTCAAGTTGGCCGAACTCTCCGGATTGCGCGAGAAGGCCACTTCATCCACGTTGACAAATTCCGTATAGGACATGGCCGACCCGAGCTGGCGGCAGAGGATCCGGAACGGACTGTCCGTAAACCCGTCCATCGGCGCCAGGATTAATTCGCCGAAGATCGGAACGCTGCCAACGAAGAAATTCAAGCGGCCGGCGCCCGGTCCGATCAAGGTGACGTCACCAAGCAGTTCGGTCGTAAAGGTGATCGCGTTAGTCGCACCACGGACCGAAGCCAGCGGATGGGAACGGGGAATCCGCTGCGGGCGAACCCGCGCCTTCACGCCATCCGGTTTCCGCTCCAGGCCGGCGATCAATTTCCACACGTCGCCGCCTTCCTCCGCCTCGCAAATATCCTCTTTCATCAGACCAGTGATTCCCTCCCGTTCAACGTCGATCAGGCCGATCGGCGCATCCATGAGCACGTTCGCCAGAATGACCAGCTTACCCGCCGCGTCGTAGCCTTCCACGTCTCCGATGGGATCGGCCTCGGCGTATCCCTTGGCCTGCGCTTCGGCGAGCGCCTCGCTGTATGGCTTTCCATCCTGCATCTGGGTCAGGATGTAATTCGTCGTCCCGTTGATAATTCCTTGAATGCGAAGGATCCCGGCGCCCTTCATATATTCCGTACCCACCCGGAGCGCGGGCGTGCCGCTCATCACCGTCCCCTCCACGCCGATCTCCACGCCATGCGACTCGGCGATTTTCTTCAGCGCCCGATACTGCAGAGCGATCGGCCCCTTGTTGGTCGTGATGGCATGCTTCCCGGATTCCAATGCTGCGCGGATATGTCCGACGGCCGGCTCGCCGGTTTTCAAATCGGTGGGAGAAAGTTCCACCACGACGTCCGATTCCGTCTCGCGGATCGTGCGCAGCGAATCCCATCCCGTTTCCTGCGCCGGAACCTCCGCCAGCGTCCCCTTCGCCCGGACGGAAGCCAATAGCACCGCCGGGTCAAATCCCTGCGGTTGATAAACGCTGCCGAGCTTGACGTCGCTTACGGCAACGATCCGGACGCCCAGACCGAACTCCTTCCGGATCAGTTCGCTCCGTTCCGCGAGAATCTGCGCCAGCCCTTGACCGACGTTGCCGAAACCAATGATCGCCATTCGATATTCGTGCATGCCAATTCCTCCCATGGGAGATCTGGAAAATAAAATTTTACCCCCTTCCGCGGCGCGGGGGAGATGGAGGAACCGGAAGCACCCGGCGGGCGTACAATTGCTTACACGGGAACCATACTGGAATTCAGGAAAGGCTTTCGAAGCAAGCGGAATATGAACGAACGCATACTCGTTGTGGAAGATGAACCGGCGCTGAGGGACACGCTCGAGTGGAACCTCCGGCATGAAGGCTATCAAGTGAAAACCGCAGCCGATGGGATAACCGGTCTACAGGCCGCAAGGGAGTGGAAACCCGACCTGTTGATCCTGGACCTTATGCTTCCGGGGTTGGACGGGCTGGAAGTCTGCCGGCAACTGCGCAAGGATACCAACTTCCCGATCCTGATGCTCACCGCGCGCGAGAGCGAAACCGACCGGGTGGTTGGGCTGGAAGTGGGCGCCGACGATTACATCACCAAGCCTTTTCATATGCGGGAACTCTTGGCGCGCGTCAAAGCCCAATTGCGAAGGGTGCGGTTGATCCGTGAGGAAAAGTCCCCGCTTGCCACCGAGGAGACTCCTCTTGAGGAACCCATCCTCTGCGGCGACCTGACGATCAATCCCGCCCGCGGGGAAGTACTGCGCGCGGGAAGACCGCTTTCCCTCAAACCCAAGGAATACGAACTGCTGTTGTTTTTCGCCCGTCATCGCGGCCAGATGCTTTCCCGTGAGCAAATCCTGCAGCGCGTCTGGGGGTGGGAATATACGGGCGACAGCCGCACCGTGGATGTACATGTCCGCTGGTTGCGCGAAAAAATCGAGCCTGATCCCGCGGCGCCGGCGCGCCTGGTGACTGTGCGGGGCGGCGGGTATCGCTTCGAGGGTTAAATGAAATTTTTCGACCTCAAAAGCATCCGTTGGAGAATAGCGCTTCCACAGCTGGGGTTGTTTCTCCTCATCCTACTGGGGCTGCTCCTCTACCTTTCCGGTTTCCTGCGGGGGATATATCTCGACACATTGAAATCCCGTTTGGAGGCGGAGTGTCGCCTGCTTGCGACCGAGACCGTCCAGATGGAACAATCTTCCCCCTCCCCAACAGCAATCGAACAATACGCGCAATCAACCGGCGCCAGCCTGGGATTACGCTTCACGATCATAGCCGTCAACGGCAAAGTGCTGGCGGATTCGGAAGTTGATCCGGCGACGATGGAAAACCATCTAACCCGGCCCGAAGTGCAGCAAGCGCTGTCCCAAGGCTTAGGGTCGAACACGCGGAAAAGCGCAACGACCGGGATCAACACGCTATACGTGGCCGTCCCGGTCCGATCGGGAACGCAAACGACCGGAATTGTCCGGCTGGCCGTTCCGGTGGCCAATGTGGATGCCGTTGTTGCCCGCCTGCAAACGACGCTATCGATCGCTTTGGGCATCGCCGCCCTGCTCTCACTCGTCCTTTCTTTCCTGGCCGTTCGCAGCACCACGCAGCCGCTCGAGGATTTAACGGATGCGGCGCGCCAAGTGAGCGCCGGGAATCTGCATGTTACGCTGCTTCCCGCCGGCGGCGATGAAACCGGCCTGCTCACCGATGCTTTTAATACCATGACCGAACAACTCCGTTCGCAATTGGACGCTTTGCGGGGCGAACGGGAAAAGCTGTCCGCCGTGCTCTCCCGGATGTCCGACGGCGTGGCGATTCTTGACGACCAGGGACGGGTGACGATGCTCAACCCGACCGCCGAGCGCATTTTCGGACAGCGTGAAGCGCAGGTATTGGGACATTCCGCAGCGGAGGTCTTCCGCCATCACCAACTTTTCGACCTCTGGCGGGAATGTGTCGAAAGCGGAAAGCCCAATGCCGTAACGATTGAGATCGGTCTGGAACACACTTTTCTGCAAGCCGTTGCCACGCCCCTGGGAAAATCCCTGCCCGGGTCGACGCTTCTGCTCTTCCAGGACCTCACCCGTCTGCGGAGGCTGGAAACCGTTCGCAGTGATTTTATCGCCAATATCTCACACGAATTGCGGACGCCTCTCGCTTCACTGCAAGCGCTATCGGAAACCCTGCAGGAAGGGGCGCTGGAGGATCCCGCCGCCGGGCGGCGATTCCTGGATCAAATGCAAAAAGAAATCGACACCATCAACCAAATCATCCGGGAATTGCTCGAGCTCTCCATGATCGAGTCCGGAAAAGTGCCGTTAACCGTCCAATCGGTCCAACCAGCCTCGCTTTGGGCCGGATCCCTGGTGCGCATGCAATTGCAGGCGGAACGGAACGGCCTCCAATTGGCCAACCTCTGCCCGGAGAATTTACCGCCGGTAAACGCGGATGCCCCGAGGATCGAGCAGGTGATGATCAACCTGCTTCACAACGCCATTAAATTCACACCTCACGGCGGGACCATCACCGTATCGGCGGAAGCGCGCGCGGGCGAAGTTGTATTCTCGATCCAGGACACCGGCGTGGGAATATCCGCCGAAGACCTGCCGAGGATTTTTGAACGCTTTTATAAAGCCGATCGATCGCGCTCCGGCGGCGGCACCGGCTTGGGGCTCGCCATCGCCCGCCATATCGTGGAAACGCACGGCGGACGGATCTGGGCGGAGAGCACGGAAGGCATGGGCAGCACCTTTTTCTTCACGCTTCCGGTTACCGCATGATTTCATTTAACGTCTGAGTTGCATTTCATCCAATTTATTGACCACCCGTGAAATCCCTCGGCTGACAATGGGAAATCCAAAATTGACCAACATTCCAAGATGCAACCCTGTGATCCGGAGATAAGTCAAAAGTTGGGATTCAAATATGGGATGATTTTCCATTGTTGCCTTGCATTCCACAATCACCAAATCCTCAACGGTTAAATCAAGACGTAGAGGAACAGGTAGCAAAATACCTTTATAAACAACCGGGATTTCGGACTGCTGCTTTATTCTCAAACCTTCCCTATTTAATTCCCATATCAACGCTTGTTCATAAACAGATTCAAGTAACCCTGGTCCTCCGAGAGTCCGATGTACTTCAATGGCGGATTTTATGACAATTTGGCTGATGGCATTTTCATTCATGGCTCCCCCTTTGTGCTTCGAAACTAATTTTAACGCAAAGGCGCAAAGACGCAAAGTAGAACATTTCTGGTTTTCTTTCCGCCTTAGCGTCTTTGCGTTAAAGCTCTCCAGCCTTTTCTCCGCCGGGAAAATCCTCTGGAAATTATTAACCCAAAGTGCAGAGGCGCAAAGAACCTCTTTTTGGTTCCCTTTGCGCCTTGGCGTCTTTGCGTTTATGGGCATTTGATCTTCGTTATTCGATAGTTTTCCCATTAATTCAACAAGTCCATGCTTAACAAGTTGTTAACAATGCTTTCCATTGTCGTTAATGAACCTCGGCTAGGATTAAAGAAAAATCGCAAGACAATTTCCTAAGGAGGAAAGAATGAGCAAGAAAATGATTCTCGCAATTGCATCTTTATCGGTCGCTGGGCTGATGCTTTCAGCCTGCGGTAGCGCCACGCAGGCTGCGACGGAAACGATCGCCCCCGCAGGATCAGCCACAAATACGGGGCCGGCGACTGCCGCCGCACAGACGGCGACGAACACTACCCTCGCCCCCGGCTCGGTCAAGATCAACGGCGCGGGAGCCACTTTCCCGTTGCCGGTTTATTCCGCGTGGACGTACGCTTATAAGTACGTCGATCCCTCGGTCGTGATTAACTACCAGGGGATCGGTTCCGGCGGCGGCAAGAAGGCCATTATCGACGGCACGGTGGATTTCGCCGGGTCAGACTCGCTTGTGACGGACGCCGAATACGCCTCGGGTAAGGATTTGCAAATGTACCCGATGGTTGCCGGCGCGGTAGTGCCGGTTTACAACATCAAATGGGCGAAGGATTTCCCCACCGGTACTACGGTTCCTGTTCTGGTGCTTGACCGCCAAACGCTGGTCGACATCTACAACGCCAAGGTGACCAAGTGGAACGACCCGGAGATCGTCGCCACCAATCTGGGCTTGAAGGATTACCTTCCGGCTTC
>JBEKDW010000177.1:0-5660 GCA_050014155.1 Anaerolineales bacterium | reverse complement strand
CAGCCGCAGTTCGATCTGGGAATAATCGATCGATAGCAGGCGGTGGCCGGGCGAACCCACGAACGCGCGGCGGATCCGCCGGCCTTCCTCGGTGCGCGTGGGGATGTTCTGAAGATTCGGATCGGAGGAGGATAAGCGGCCGGTGACCGTGCCGGTCTGATTGTAGGACGTGTGCACTCTGCCGGTTGCCGGATTGACCTCGTCACGCAGCGCCTCAACATAGGTGGAGAGCAGCTTGGACAATTCGCGATGGCGCAGGATCTGCTCAACCACCGGATGCGCTCCGGCCAGGCTCTCGAGCACGTCAGCGGCGGTGGAATATTTTCCGGACGCGGTCTTGCGGGATCTGTCCGGCGGCTGCAGTCCCAACTGGCCGAACAATACATCTGCCAGTTGCTGGGTGGATTGCAGATTGAACGGACGTCCGACCATCTCGTGCACCCGGACCTCGATCCGGTGCAGTTCCGCTTGCCAATCCTTTCCCAGCCCGTCCAAATAGGGAAGGTCCAGGCGGACACCATCGCGTTCCATGGCAGCCAGAACCGGGATCAGCGGCATTTCCATTTCGGCAAACAGTTTCGTTTGACTGCGCTCTTCCAAATCCCGCCGCAGGGGAGTCACCAACCGCAGGGAAATATCCGCGTCGGCGGCAGCATAGGGGGCCGCCTGAGAGGCCGGCACACGGTCCATGGTGATTTGCTTTGCGCCCTTGCCGATCAGCGCTTCGATCGGTGTCATCTCCGCTCCAAGTCGGAGGAACCCGAGATCCTTCAAACCGAGATTGTGCGAAGAGGGGTTGCATAGCCATTCGGCTACCATAGTATCGAAGGCGGGCGCGGAAATAGGCAGCCCGGCGCGCTCCAATATGGTCAGGTCATATTTAATATTGTGACCGGTTTTCGGAACGTGGCTGTCGGAGAGCGGCCCGCCCAGACGTTCCTTGACCGCGCCCAGTTCCACGTTCGGCCCGCCTTCATGACGGATCGGAATGTAGTAGCCCTCGCCCTCCGTCGCCGCCAGCGACAAGCCGACCAGTTCGGCCCGCATCGGATCAGTCGAAGTGGTTTCGGTGTCGAGCGCGAGGATCGGCGCGCGGGAAATGGTTTCGGCCAGGGCGGCCAACTCCGCATCGCTCTGCACCATATGCCAGCGGGTGACCTCAGCCCGGGCTTTCGGCTCGGCGAACATTCCCATCTGCACTGCGGAGGCGGCTCTCCCGGGCAACCGGGAGAGCAGAGTGCGAAATTCCAATACCTGGAACAACGCGGCCACTTCTTCGCGCGAATATCGCCCCAGCCGGCACTGGGCGAGATCCGCGCGCAACGGGACGTCGGTGCGGATGGTGGCCAGCGTGCGCGAAAGGATTGCGCTTTCGCGCCCGGCTTCCAGCTTGGCGCGGTAGCGCGGCGGCACGTCTCCAAGCCGGTTGTAGATTTCGTCAAGCGAACCGTACGTTCGCAGAAGTTCGGTAGCGGTCTTCTCGCCGATGCCGTTCACGCCGGGGATGTTATCGGACTTATCGCCCACCAGCGCTTTGTAATCGATCAGTTTCTCCGGTGAAAATCCCCATTGCGCCTCGAACTTGGCCGGATCGTAATCGGTGGATTCGGAAAGGGAATGGCCCGGTAGGCGGACGGTGATCCGTTTAGTGACCAACTGCAATAAATCCCGGTCGCCGCTGAGGATGAGCGTGTCGGTTCCGGATTCCGACATTTGGCGGGCGAGTGTGCCGAGCACGTCGTCGGCTTCGAATCCCTCGGCCTCGAAAATGGGGATGCGGAATGCGCGCACAACCTCGCGGATCCGGTCGATTTGCGGCCGCAGGTCCTCGGGCATCTTGGCACGCGTGGCTTTGTAGGCGGGATAGAGATCGTCGCGAAATGTTTTACCGGTATCGAAGGTGACCGCCAGATATTCGGGTTTTTCTTTTTCCAGAAGCGAGAGCAGAATGGAAGTGAAGCCGAACGTGCCGGCGGTGGGTTCGCCGCGTGAGGTGGTCCAGCGGTTGGTTTGCGTTCCCGCGGACGTCAGCGCGAAATAGGCGCGGTATGCCAGCGCGTGTCCGTCCAGCAGGATGATTTTAGGAGCCATGACGGTCGGACGGTCCGGCGGAAGAGTCCGTCGGTTTGGATGGAGGAAGATCGCCGGTGCGGCGTTTTCGGCCGTGAATTTCGCCGGTCCTGCGTCGGGGTGTCAATAATTCGCCCGTCTTGTGCCTGAGCGCGGCGAGTTCGCCGGTGATCCTGCGAACCGTTCCGGTGGTCGGCGGCAGGTCGAGTGCTTTTTCGAACGCCTTGGCCCTGCGCCGCGCGACGGATAGCGAGGTCTTCCGGTCGAACAGCAGGGTCAAGTCGTAATTCAACGCGAGGGAAATCGAATACAGGAAGACCTCCTCGTTCTCCGGCGGAAGCCGGACGTATTGCGCGATAGCGCCGCCGGGGGTTTCGGCCCACATCTGGGAAACGCGCCGCGCGACGAGGGAAAGTTTTTCGTGGGACAGCGATCCGGCGCCGGCATGCAGTTCCCCGCCGTGGGTGATCAGGCAGGCCAGGGCGGAATTCTCGGCCGACAACCATTCTAGCCAGGCGCCGGCCTTGCCGGCGTTTTCCAACCAGGGGACGGATCGGGTGGATTTTTTGGGCGGGGGCGGTTTAATCGTCGCTTCCTCGGCGGTCTCGGGTTCTTCCGGGAAGACTTCCGCCAGTGATGAGACGTCCGCTCCCAGCAGAGCGGCGATGTAAGGGACCAGGTCCGGCAGATAGAACGGTTTGGTGATTGCTCCCTGCATCCCCAACATCGGGATGACCGGATTATCGGGGTCGTTGTCCGGCGGGATACCAAGGAGCAGGATTCCCGGATGGACCCCCTGCAATGCGCGGACGAGTTCCTCCGCGGGCCCATCGGGCAGATGGAAGTCGACGATCGCCAGATCGACCGGCCCGCCGGATGCGAGCTGAAAGGCTTCGCGTCCGGTGTGGGCCAGGATGCATTGGAATCCCACCGACGAGAGCGCCTGCTGCAGCATCCCGGCAAAGCCCGGACTGGCATCCACGATTAGAATCGAACGGCTCATGCGGTAAGTTTACCCCGCTTTCGGCATTCGAGCTAAACCGGGATAATCCATGAAAATAATTATGATTTGCGATGTGACACGGATGCCGGAAATATTGGATGTCGATTCATGACGGGGTGTTCTCCGATTAATTAAAGGAAGGGCGAAGGAAGGGGTTTAGCTTGGAGGGGATAGAAACACCCGGGAACCTGGTACTCCCCGAAAAAAGTCCCGCGGCATCCGAAGATGCCGCAGGAAAAAGAAGATACTAACTAGATTCCGCTGCAGCGGAGCCGACGCAGTCAGCTGAAAGATCGGCGTCCGGATAGCAGGTCGGTGAAAACTGGAATCGACGCTGGTCCCCGGGTGTGCCGATTGGTTTATCGATACCATGCCGCTTCAATATCTTCGCGGAATTTTTTACGGAGACTTAATCCCAAATAACCCGCATCCCGCCATTCCATTATAGAAAATAAGCAAACCGGATGATATAATTTTTCCATGGATTCCGAAGACAATTCCGCGTGGAATTCCGCCGGCTCGAGCCGAATCCTCGGTATGAAAACCTGGCAAGTCGCCTTGTTGGGGGGGATGGGGCTATTGGACTGCCTTGTGCTGGCCGTCGGGGTTGTAATTGTCTTCAGTTCCACCTCATCGGGTTCCACCGGCCAGGTCGCGGAAGCAATCCCCACTGCGGAACCCACGCTGACCGCGGCCGCGGTTCCCGTTCCGACCGTCGACGCTTCCCTTTTCACCCCGGAGCCCTCCGCCACGTTGGATTATCTGTTCCCCACGTACACGCCGATCGGAACCATCACCGCCGACAGCCCGACTCCCACGGCCTCGGCCACCTCCTCGATGGAGGGCTGGGTGAAGTTTTCGGTCCGGGAATTGGAAATCTGGATGCCGGGAAGTTTTGCGGCCGGAAATCCGCACACCGACGCCAAAGCCATCGTTGCCTCCTTGAAGGAGAAGGGCGCCAATTATAATTTTGATAGCATCGAAAAGGAATTGAAGGCCTCCACGAAGAATTACGTATTTTGGGGCATCGATTCCATTCAAGGCAACCCGGCCATTGTGACCAATGTGTTCGTCTTGTATGACTACCCGCATCTGGGGGAGACGATGGCGGATTACGCCACCCGGTTCATCTCCACGATGTCGGGCGATTATATGTTGATCCAACAAAGTAGTATACCCAGCACGCTCTACGAAATCGATCAGATTCTCATGGAGACGAAAGCCACCTCGGGGACTACCATGCGGATCGCCCTTTACGCCATCCGGGATCATAATATCGTTTGGGACGTTCTGTGCATCACCGCCGCGGACGAGATGGGCGGCCGTTTGCCCGCCTTCGACTTGATGGTCGACACCCTGCGGGTGTTGGCCGCTCCCCAATAAAACACACGTGGACCGGAACCATTCGGATTGCCTGTCCGCCGGCGGGAAACCGTCCGGCGGGAATTGCATTCCGGACCGATCGGCACCAACAACCCCCGCCGGAGAGCACACCCCCACCGGCTGGGTTCGGAGTGGATCGCGCACGGGGCTGCCGTCGCCTTGCGCGTGCCCTCGGTGCTGATCCCGGAGGAATGGGATATTTTCCTCAATCCGGCCCGCTCGGATTTCTCTAAGGTGTGCATCTCCAAGCCCCAGGCGTTCCGATTCTGACAGTCGGGAACCACCCCATTGACAAATAGACAGTTGTCTATATAATATCGCCTTACGGGAAGGAACATGGCCAATCCCAAGCAGCTCGGGCAATCCGTTGAATTTGCGAAAGCGATCGCCGATTCCACGCGGCAGAAGATTATGCGCTACTGCTGTTGCGAATGGCGCTCGGTGAGCGAGGTGGCGGATCATATGGGCGTCACTCAACCTACTGTTTCGCATCATCTTGCCGTCCTGCGGGACGCCGGCCTGGTGGAAATCCACCATCGGGGAAAACAGACTTTTTACCGGCTGGATCAGGGAAAAATGGAAGCGTGCTGCGGCGAGTTGACGCGCAGCTTTGCTCCCAAAGGAGGATCCACGGCTGCATTCAAAGACTGACGGCAACGCCTTTTTTTCGGTCAATCCATAGACACACGTCTATACAAAAGGAGAATACCATGACGAATCAAGATACGGAAGCGATCCACACGGCCGTGCGGGATCATTACCGCCGGGAAGCGGAAAATTTTTCCTCCGATTGTTGCGGGTCTAAAGCGCCTTGCGATTGCTCCTCGTCGAAAAATTATGCGGCGGATGACTTGCAGGATCTCCCGGCGGGCCTGGCGGATGTTTCGCTGGGGTGCGGCAATCCGGTCTCGGCGATCGACATGCGGGAAGGGGACACGGTAATGGATTTAGGTTCCGGCGGGGGATTGGATTGCTTCCTGTCCGCCAAGAAAGTTGGCCCTACCGGCAAGGTGATCGGGGTGGATATGACCCCGGAGATGATCGCCAAAGCGCAGGCCAACGCGCTGAAAGTCGGCGTCCCCAACGTCGAATTCCGGCAGGGACAAATCGAATCCATTCCCGTTGCCGACGCGGAAGTAGATGTCGTCATTTCGAATTGCGTGATCAACCTCTCGCCCGACAAGCCGGCGGTGTTCCGGGAAAT
>JBEKDW010000176.1:0-5691 GCA_050014155.1 Anaerolineales bacterium | reverse complement strand
CCTGCAGGCTTACGCAGGGTAAGCTCAAAACTGTACGGTGGAACCGCCCCAATCTCAACGGAAAATCTTTGATTTGCTTTTGCGGCAAAAACCATCAAAGATGACCCCCGGTAGTCATTCAACTTAATTAATATTATGGAAAAAATGTTTTGGTCCTAAAATTAATTATCTGGTTTAAAAATACTAATTATTCTATGATTTATTTTCTCAAAAAATGAGATAATAGGAAATACGTAGTGGTCATTCGCTGTAATCATTTTCCATAGGAGAGGAGGTAACATCCATGTTCAAGAAACTGCAGAGGAGAGGCCAAGGTCTTGTAGAGTATGCATTGATTCTGGTTTTAGTTGCCATCGTTATCATCGTCATTCTGTCGGTCCTTGGTCCGGCGATCGGCAACGTATTCAGCCAGATTATCCAAAGCATTTAGGCGTTCCGAAAGTTTTCAAAACGCAGACGACGGCGAAGCCTTCTTGGGCTTGGCCGTCGTTTTTATTCCAGCATGCATCTCTTGGAAGGGCGCTTCGCTTTTCCGGCCGCCGCCCGACCTCGGGATTCGACTTTCCGGACCGGCATAGCAGGAAAGCGTCGCCGGTAACTCTGCCTCTGGAAGGCAATCCTACCGCCGTGATTTTCCCCCGGAGTTCTTGGCTGAGAATTCCGTGAGAATTTTCCATAGACCGGGATTTGCAGCGCCGTTGTGGATAAAATGTGGGGCATGCCTGTGAGGATAAATTCCGATAAAAGTGGATCCGGGACGATGAATTACATCCTTGGAAACCCATCGTTTGTACGATCCGTGCTGCGGGGAACGGTGTTTGCTTATCTGATCCTCTCCCTTTCGGCGTGCAAAGGTTTTCCGTTCCTTTCGCGGCCGCAGGGAACGGGAACCCCTAGCCCACAGGTGGTTTCCGGCCAAGCCGATATCATGATGCAGATGAATGCGTTTCATCCGCAGAAACTGACGATTAAAGCCGGGACGGCGATCACCTGGATAAACAAAGACCCGGCCTATCATTCGGTCATCGCCGACGGCGGGCAGTTCCAAAGCGGGCTGCTGGCAATCGGCCAGGTATTCACCTTCACATTCGACAAAGAGGGAACCTATCCTTATCATTGCGGCGTCAACGGCGGGCCGGGCGGGAAGGGCATGTCCGGCGAAATCGACGTGGTTCCCTGAATCTCCTTTTCTCCTCGAAATGAGATCCCGCATCCTCGGAAGACAATCTGCCGAGGTTGTGGTTTAATCCTTCCCATCTTCGATTCCCTCCGGTCCTGCGGATGATCAATTTCAACCTGGGAACTGCCTTCGCCTGCGCGCTGGCTTTTCTACTCCTTCTGCTGCCGGGCGCGGCAATCCTCGCCCTCTTCCCGGACCGCCGCCGCGGCTGGGTGGAGTTGCTTTGCATTTCCTTCGGATTGGGCCTATCGGTTATCGCCCTGGGCGCGCTCCTTGGACGCGTGGCGGGTTTCCACTACGGACCGGCGCTGCTCACTGGATTGGCGGCGGGCTGCGCGATCCTGCTCGTGTTTGGACTGGCGCGGAAGCAACCATCCTTTCGATGGTCCGCATTCGCCGGTCTGGAAATTCTCGCAATCGCGGTCTTGCTTGCGTTGCGGTTCTACCAGGCGCGCGATCTGGCATTGCCGGCCTGGGTGGATTCGGTCCATCACGTTTTCCTGGTGCGGCTCTTTCTCGAGGGCGGGGGGCTTCCCGCCACTTTGCAACCGTGGATCCCCGGGCCTTTCTATTATCACTTCGGCTTCCATGCGGCGGCGGCCGTGTTCGCCGTTTTCTCCGGCCTCTCCCCCGACCGGGCGGTGCTCTTCTTTGGACAGATTCTCGGCGTCGCCGCCGCGCTCTCCGCCTACCGGTTGTCAATGGCGCTGCGCCGGGACCGGCGCCAGGCATTGCTCGTTCTTGCGCTTGTCGGATTCTTCTCGGAGATGCCGGCGTATTATCTGACCTGGGGCCGCTACACGCTGTTGGCCGGAATGGTCCTGCTGCCGCTGGCGATGGCCGAGGCGGTGGAATATGCCCTGCGAGCCCCGCGCCCGGCTTCCGCAGTTCGATTGGCGATCCTTACCGCCGGCACGCTCTTAACACACTACCTTACCGGAATCCTTTTGGCGCTTTTCCTCGCGCTGCTTGGCGTGTACGTTCTCCTACACCGCAATCGCCGGAGGCGGTTTCCCGGATTGGCCGTGGCGGTGGCGGCCGGAACAGCGGCGGCGCTGCCCTGGTTGATTCCGATGCTGCGCTACAGCGCCGGAAGCGTCGGCGTGGACGTCGTTGCGCCCGGCGGGGCGGTCGATGCGATGTATTTCGCCAACTACGGCGAATACGTATGGAAGTTGCTCGGCCCGCTGCGGAACTACCTGCTGCTCGGATCGGGTTTGCTCGCAGGCCTGGCTGCGCTTTTCCGCCGCGGACCGTTGCGCCTCTTTGCGGTGTGGGGGCTGGTGCTGGGAGCGGAGACGCTGCCGTGGGGATTGCGCATCGCGCCGTTCCGGCCGGATCATCTGGCCATCATCGTATTTTTGCCTGCATCCATTCTGGCTGCGAGCGGGTTAATCACATTGGCGGATTATTTGAACCGCCGCGTGCCGGCCTTGCGCGCGAATTTCTTTTTCGGGGGTGTCGCCCTGGCCGTTTGCCTCGCGGGCATTTGGCAAACGCGGACGATTGTCAACCCGGGCACCGTGTTTGCCACGTCCGACGACCGGCAAGCCGCGGTTTGGGCGGCGCGGAACACACCCGCGGATGCGGTCTTCCTGATCAACGTCGTTCCCTGGCAGAACGGGTTGTACCGCGGGGTGGACGGCGGATGGTGGCTGCTGCCGCTGGCGGGACGGCGGACTCTGCTGCCGCCTATGCTGTATAGTTTCGCGGCGAAGGACTATGTGGACGAGGTCGACAGATTGGCTGCTTCCGTCAGCACCTTGACGGGATGCACGGGGGAGTTCTGGTCCGTGGTGCGGGCCCAGGGCGTCACCTATATCTATATTAAAGAAGGGGTCGGTTCACTCCAACCGGGCGGATTGGAAAGTTGCCCCGGGGTAGTGGAGGTATTTCGCGCCGGAAAGGTGAGAATTTACCGGGTTGTACCCCGGGAATGATCGGATACATATCCGGCGGTCCCCATGAAGGTTCATAAGAATCCAGATGGAGCAAGGAGAGAGGGTTAACATGGCACGCGACATTCGTAAGGACTTTTTCTACGGCAAGAAAGTACTGATCACGGGCGGATCCAGCGGGATCGGACTGGCGCTTGCGCGCCAGCTGGTGGCCCGCGGCGCGAGCGTCTGGCTGGTGGCAAGGAATGCAGCCAAGCTCGAGGGGACCCGCAAGGAGCTGCAGGCCGCCGCGGTCGATCCCTCGCAAAAGATCGGTTTCACGTCGGCGGACGTCGCCGTCGAAAGCCAGGCGCGGGCCGCGGTGGACCAGGCCGCGAAGGCGCTGGGCGGGCTTGATTTGCTGATTAACAGCGCGGGCATCGCCCATCCCGGTTACTTCCAGGAGATGGACCCGAAAATTTTCCGACAGACGATGGAAACAAATTATTTCGGAACGCTTTACATGGCCCGCGCCGTCGTGCCGGAGATGATCCGCCGCGGGAAGGGGCACATCGTCAATGTTTCGTCCGGAGCTGCGTTCCTGGCTCTCTTCGGATATTCCGCCTATGCCCCCTCCAAATGGGCGGTGCGCGGGCTGAGCGATGTGCTGCGCTACGAACTCAAACCGCTCGGGATCCGAGTGACCATCGCGATGCCGCCTGACACCGATACGCCGCAGCTGACCGAGGAAAAAAAGCTCCGGCCCCCGGAACTAGCCATCATTGCCTCCACCGGCACGGTCTATAAACCCGAGGTGGTGGCACGCGACATCCTGGCGGGCGTTGAGCACAACCGATACATCGTCATCACCGGCATGGACACCACGTTCTTCTATTGGCTTACCAACCTCCTCGGGCCGCTGCAATACCCGGTGATGGATATATTCGTGTCGGATGCCATCAAGAAAATGAAAAAAGCCGAGGGCCGGAAAGACACTCGCGTATAATAGGCCCGGATCGATTCCCACGCTTGGAGGAGATGGATGGATATCTTCGCAAAATGCCCCTTATTTACCGATGCCAAGGAAGCCATAGCGGCCGGGTTTTACCCCTATTTCATTCCGATGGAAGGCAACGAGGGGACCGAAGCGATTTTCCAGGGACGCCGCCTGATCATGTGCGGCTCGAACAACTACCTTGGATTGACGATGGACCCCCGCGTTCGGGAAGCGGCCGTGGAGGCGATCCGCAAATACGGAACCTCGTGCACGGGATCGCGCTTTCTCAACGGGACGCTCGAGATGCACGAGCAGCTCGAGCGGGAAATTGCGGTGTTCGTCGGCAAGGAAGCGGCGCTGGTGTTTTCCACCGGAATGCAGACCAACCTGGGCACGATCTCGGCCGTGGTGGGCCGCGGAGATTTCGTAATCCTCGACAAGGAAGACCACGCCAGCATCGTCGACGGGGCGCGGCTGTGCTGGGGCGAGACGCGGCGCTTCAAGCACAACGATATGCAGGATTTCGAGCGTGTGCTCGCCGGATTGCCGGAGGACAAGGGGAAGCTCGTGGTGGTCGACGGTCTCTACAGCATGGAGGGCGACCTCGCCCCGTTGCCGGAAATCGTTCCGATCTGCAAAAAATACGGCGCCCGGCTGATGGTGGACGACGCCCACGGCATCGGCGTGTTGGGAAAGGGACGCGGAACCGCTGCGCACTTCGGCATGACCAAGGACGTGGACCTGATCATGTCCACCTTCAGCAAATCCTTCGCCTCCCTCGGCGGGTTCATCGCCGGGGACGAACCGGTGATCCATTACATCAAGCACCACGCCCGGGCGCTGATGTTCTCCGCCAGCATCCCGCCGGCCAACGCCGCCGCGGCGCTGGCGGCGCTGCAGATCATGCGCGACGAGCCCGAGCACACCGCGCGCCTCAACGCCATCGCCGACAAGATGCGCGCCGGCTACCGCAGCCTCGGATTCAACATCGGCAATTCCACCACGCCGATCATCCCGATCCTCATCGGCGACGACCTCAAGACCATCTTCACTTGGAAGGCGCTCTTCGAAGAGGGAGTCTTTGTCAACCCGGTGCTTTCCCCCGGCGTTTCCCCGGGGCGGCAGATGCTGCGCACGTCCTACATGGCAAGCCACACCGACGCGCAGATGGACCGGGTGCTGGAGGTATTCGGCAAAGTGGGGAAGAACATGGGGTTGATCTAAAAAGATATTAGAAAAACCTTTAACGCAAAGGCGCAAAGACGCTAAGGAATAAAAATATTCTTTGCGCCATTGCGGCTTTGCGTTTTGTTTTTAAGTTCTTGTTATTGACAGATCTAGGATAATAAAGCTGCAAAAATTACCCAATTCCATTATTGCCAATGTAATTTCAAGAACCAAGGGTCCATTCTGAAAAGTTCATCAGGGAAGCCGGGGATTCAGATTTTCCATCGCACCATGGCGCAGCCGTAACCGGGTGTATCCGCCGGATCGGGCGCTCCTCCGGCGAGGAGCGCGCGCAACGCATTCTCTACGTACGGTCGGGTGGGGGCGGGCTGGCGGAAAGTGGCATCGTCCAGCGCGCCGTGATACCGCATCCGCCCCCCGGGGTCCAGAAGGAAGAATTCCGGCGTGAG
>JBEKDW010000175.1:0-5721 GCA_050014155.1 Anaerolineales bacterium | reverse complement strand
AATAACATATTCCGGCGGTTTATCTTTCAGATCTTTGACAATTTTATCCGATTCGGGGGAAGAACCGTGGCACCCGATCCATATACTCCCGGTATTCCGGAATTCGTTGCAGTAAATCCTGCTCTTCGAACATTGTCTGCACAAACACCCAGATAACCCCCAGGGCGCATGCTGCTCCGATGGTTGCGCTTGGCCGGACGAGAAACAGTCCCAGGAATTCCAGAATCGTCCCCGAATGGATGGGGTGGCGGATATTGGCGTATAACCCACTGCGAGCCAGAGAATCCTTTATGGTTGGAGCCAACGATCGCAACCGGATACTGATCACTGCGACGACAATGATTAACCCGCCTGCGGCGATCAGGCACCAGCCTGCGATTTCAACTCCCGACGCGCGACCGAAGAGATATGGAGAGGGTGCTAAGGACGCTAAACAAAAACCGATCACCCATACCGGAATGCCCAGGATATCCCGGAATAAAACCGTCACCAGAGAACCCCGCCGGTTACCCCATTTTCGAGAAAAGGCGGCAGTGAAGGCACTCAACATATTGAAAGTAAAACCGATGATGAGGGGAATAAGAAAGAAGAACACACTCATCTCTCCTACCGCATCTCGAATTCCAGCCTCCACGAACCAGTAAAAGGACCGCCCGCGCCTGTGCCGGTCACCGGCGTCCGTCCCCCGAGGATGGCCGTGGCCGCCGGGCAGGTCGGCGCGGTCAGATCGCGGACGACGGTCAGACCGTTTCCGATTGTAATCTGGTAAACCTTTCCCGGCTCGATGGTGTAATCCGCGTACCCCGGGCTGAGCTCGGGCTTCATTCCGGTAACAAATCCTCCGTCGCCGCCCTCCCATTGCGCCCGGAGCTGCACTCCGGGGACTCCCCGGCCGTCAGCCGTTTTCACGATCACCTGGATCATCGGCGGAACGATCAGCGGGTTGCATACCTGCTGCTTCGAGACAAGCACGAATTCCGGATTCGTCGTCGGGGAGAATATGATCGTGGGACTGCGTGTGGCGGTCGGCAGGAAGGGAATCGTCAATGCCAGGGTCGACTCCGGGGTGATGGTCGTCCGGATCGTGGGAGTGGCTCTCGAAGTGGCAAGCGCAAGCTCCACTGATGGTGAAGGGGTTTGTTCGCGCAAAACCACCGACAGTCGCGCCAGACCGCGCGCCGCGTCCTGCGGACCTCCCGCGGCCACCACCTGCTGGGCCAGCGAGCTAAGCGTGTCCGGTCCGAGTTCCGGGAAGAGCGCCAGTCGCGTGCGCGCGTATTCCAAATTTCCGGTCGCCTGGTAGGCCGAGGCGATCAGCAGGATGTATTCGCCGCGATAGACGGGCTGCAGGGAGGTGGGCTCCGCGCCACGGAATTTCGCGGGCTGGATCACCCAGGCATATCCCAGCCCCAGCGCAAAGCCGAGCAGCAGCCCCACCACCGTCCAGAGGTACGGGAGGAGTTTTTTCATGGCGCCGCCGAGGGAAGCGTCGAATAACGGGCCAGGTTGTCAGCCAGTGCGTTGAGCCGGTCACGGTCCTCCTGCGGGTATCCGGCCGCCGCATAGGCCTGCGCCACTTGCCGCACCAATCCGGCCAGGTCGTCCTGTCCCAGGCGCGAGAGCTTTACAGCCGCCTGCCCCAGGTCGTGGTCGGAGGAATAGGTTTCGGCCACCATCAGGACGTAATCGGCGCGAAACTCGGGGCGCAGTTCGTCCGGCGAAGTTTCGGTGTACGTGATGGGACTAACCGACCAGCCATACCAAGCGCCGAGGATCACGCCAGCGATGGTGCCGAGACCCAATAATAGAAACCGGTTCATCCCGCCTCGCAAGAAAGGCTGCGGGGCGCCGCATGGAAGTTACTCATCGCAGCGCCCCAGAGGTACCGACAAGGGAAAAGCTTTCCTGTGCCGAAGGAGGGAATCGAACCCTCATCCCGCCGAGCGGGACACGATTTTGAGTCGTGCGCGTCTGCCTGTTCCGCCACTTCGGCAATCCCGTCCGAGTATAGTCGAGCGCTTTCGGCTGGTCAATACCGCTGGGAAGAAAACGCACGTTACGCCAAAAGAAACGGTCCAATAAACGGATTCTACCGGAAAAGAGAATCTGCCAGCGGCGCGAGAAGTTTTCCGCCGTCCGACCCCAGTTCCCAGATCATTCCGCCGCCCAGACCGTTTTCTTGAATGTACTTGACTTTCCACTGAATGGATTCGGCGTCGTCATAGGTGATGAAGGTGCCGCTGGCCGGGTCGAACAGCCAGGGTACTTTCGCGTCATCGTCCCAGTGGCGTTGAAAACTTTGCAGCGGGCCTTGAAAGATTTCCGCGTAATCCATATACCCGGGTTCGTACATCCCATGCGCGGGTCCCGCGGCCGGCGCGAACAGGCCGTCGCCAGTCGCTCCCGTCCAGGCGCGCCCGTAGAATGGGATGCCCAGCACGATTTTCTTCGCGGGCACGCCGGCGGCAAGGTATCCGCGCACGGCGGCGTCGCCGTTCAGGAAGGTTTTGGAATTCTGATCCGGATCCCGCGGCGACCCATAGAGCGGCGATAAAAATCCGGTCGCCGGTTTGGCCGCGACGTGAAAGTCGTAGGCCATGAGGTTGATCCAATCCAGCACCTTGTGAATCTCGCTCAGTTCGATGCGCCCCATCGCTTCCGGCGACGCGGGACCCGCGATGGTCAGCAGATATTTCCGTCTCGTGGTTTGTTGCAGCACGTCCATCTGGCGGCGGAATTCCTCCAGCAGCAGCGTGAAGTTGTGTTTATCCTCCGGGCGCCCGGTCTTCAGCCCCCCGCTCACCGGAAATTCCCAGTCGATATCCACCCCGTCGAAGGCGTCCCCGTAGCGGACCAGATACAAGTCGAGGCAGGACTTTACGAACTCCAGGCGGGATTCCTCCGAGAGCGCCGCATCGGAAAAGTGTTCCGACCACGTCCATCCCCCGACGGAAATCAGCATCTTTAAATTCGGATTTTTCTGCTTCAGGAGCGCCAACTGGTGGAAGTTCCCCCGCGCACCGTTGATCGTGTCCGGCATTCCATCGATGCTGTTGCCGATGCCGTAGAATCGCTGGATGTCGGCATCCACATCGCCCAGCACGCACTTTCCCTCCGGGCTGATATTGGAAAAAGCGTAATTGATGTGGGTGATCCTGTCCGTCTGGATCCTGGTGAGGAACATGGCCCGTTCGTAAACGTCCCAGGAAGCGTAATACCCGACGAGATGATAGCTGCTGTTCATGGGAACCTCGCTGCGGGCGGGAGTTGGACCGCTCGTGAAATTATCCGTCGCGGTTATTGTCGAAGCTTTATCGGGGGGCGTTTCCAAGGTCAGGTTGCCGCATCCCGTACCCGCCAACGCGATTGCTGCCGCCGAGAAGGCAATCCGCAACGCACGTCCGATCCACGTTCCCGGATTGGGGCGGAGCCTTCTCAATGGTTTGTTCCTTGTGGTAAAGACACGAATTTCTTCCATGAAATTCCTAGTCATCCGTTCCTATTCTACCCGAAGTCCGGTCTACGATCTTTCCGTCCAACCAAAACGTCTCCGTCGGAACGACAAGCGCGGCGGCTTGGGCGGCCAGCTGCATGCTATAATCTTGCCAGACAAAGATCGGAACTGAACAATGTTGCTGATAGGCGCGGAAAATCTCATCGCAGTTTACGTTTCCGGATATCTCCAGTTATCGCAATCACGGGAATATTTTTTATGCGACTAGGAATCATAGGCCTTCCGCAATCCGGAAAAACAACCGTCTTCAACGCGCTCACCCGCGGCCACGCCCCCACCGGCACGATGATCGGCGGAGGCCGCTTCGAAGTGCACACCGCCGTCGTTCCGGTTCCGGATCCGCGCGTGGACGCGCTCTCGGCCCTGTTCCATCCCGGCAAAACCATCTATGCCCAGGTGACATACTCCGACATCGCCGGGATCGAGAGCAACCCCACGACTCGCGGCGAGCTGAAAGGCTCGCTCCTGGCCGAATTGCGGCAGATGGATGGCCTGCTCCACATCGTCCGGGTGTTCGAGGATTCCGCCGTGCCCCATCCGCTCGGTTCGATCGATCCTGCGCGCGACGCCGCCGCTATGTATGGCGAATTGCTGATCAACGATCTGATCACCGTCGAGCGGAAGCTCGAACGGCTCCAGGACGATCTGCGCAAGGGCGCCGCCAAAGATAAAGCTCAGGCCCAGAAGGACATCGAACTCTTCGAAAAATTGCACGCTCACCTGCTGGCGGATAAACCCCTGCGGGAGATGAATCTCTCGCCGGATGAAGAGCGCGGGCTCTCCGGACACGGCCTGCTTACCCGCAAACCGATGCTGATTTTATGGAACCTCGGCGAAAGCCAGAAGGAAACCGCCCTCCCTGGAGAGAATCCGGACTCCGCCCGCCGGGGTTACGGGGCGGCGGGCATCCAAGGCAAACTCGAAATGGAAATCGCGCAGATGCCGGAGGAGGAAATGCGCACCTTCCTGTCTGAATATGGGATCGCCGAACCGGGGTTGAACCGGGTGATCCGCCTGTCGTACGATCTGCTCGGGCTGCTATCGTTCTTCACCGTCGGCGAGGACGAAGTGAGGGCATGGGCGGTGCGCCGCGGCGCGCTCGCCCCCGAAGCCGCAGGCGCAATTCACACGGACATGCAAAAAGGGTTCATCCGCGCCGAGGTGGTGCACTACGACGACCTCACAGCCCTCGGGGGCCTGGCCGAAGCGCGCACCAAGGGGAAACTCCGCCTGGAAGGTAAGGAGTATCCCGTCCACGACGGCGACGTCCTCAATATCCGGTTTGCCAACTAGGTTCTTCCACTTCCGATGAAAATGCCGAACAAGAAAAAAAACTTCTCCCGATTGTCGCTTGCCCGGCTCTCCTTCGACCGCGGCGATCCATCCGCCTCGGCGTTGGCGCATACGCCGGAAGCCATCGCCCGGGCCGCCGCGGAGGAACACGGCGGCGCCGGATCGCAGTACCTCGGCGATATGGTCCTGGGCGGCCTGGACGGGATCATCACCACCTTTGCGGTGGTATGCAGCGTAGCCGGAGCCAAGCTTGGATTGAACGTGGTGATGATCATGGGTCTGGCCAACCTGCTGGCCGACGGATTCTCCATGGCCACTGGAACGTTTCTCTCCGCCCGAAGCGAGCGCGAATATTACCGGAAGGAAAAAGCCCGCGAAACATGGGAGGTGCAACACTTTCCGGAAGGGGAGAAACAGGAGCTGGTCGAGATTTACCGCAAACAGGGGTATTCCGATGAAGAAGCACGCAAGATTACGGAAATTAGAAGCCGCGACCCCCGGCGCTGGGTGGATGCGATGATGGTCGATGAATTGCGAATGCTGCCCGACGAGCGCACGCCCCTCCACTCGGCGCTGGCCACCTATGCCGCGTTCGTCCTAGCCGGAGCCATTCCATTGCTGGTCTACCTGGCCGGGTTGGTTGTGCCGATCGCTCCCGCGACGGCATTTTTCATCTCCCTGGGCATGTCGGGAGTGGCGCTCTTCATATTGGGTTCCGCCAAGGTGCTCGTGACGCATGGCAACCCGTTGCGCAACGGGTTGGAGATGCTTGCCGTGGGAAGCCTCGCGGCCGCCGTAGCCTTCATTGTGGGGGTTGTTCTCAAGCGGATTATCGGCTGAGGCACTAGCAAGTCCGTAAACAAAAAAGCCGCCGGAGCGGCTTCATATAAAAATGCTTCATCCCCGTGGCATCA
>JBEKDW010000174.1:0-5746 GCA_050014155.1 Anaerolineales bacterium | reverse complement strand
CAGATGGATCTGTCGCGAATCCTTGCGGTCCTCCACCAGCGCGCCCAGCGGGCAGGCGGCGATGAGCTTGGCGCGCATCTCCGCGTCCGGGCACTTTTCGGCAAACCAGTATGGATCGAAATGCACCGTATCATGCATCGCCCCGCGCGTTTCCCCGACCATGCATCCCAGGGCGATGTTTTTAAACGCCCCGCCGAAACCGCAGGAAGGATGGCCCTTGATGTGCGCCAGGTCGATCAGGAAGGTCGCGTCCTGGATCATGCCGGCCACTTTCCATTCTTCCAGATTCTTGAACTTCCTTTTATGCACGTAGAAATATTTTTCGTCCGGGCCGGCCGCCGGATAGACCGGGCAGCCGAGCGTCTCTGCGGAATAGCCCCGTTCTTCCGCTCCGGCAGCGTCCCAATTGACGTCGGCCACGAACGGTTTGCCCCCGCCGTCCTTGACCGCTTTGACCACCTTGCGTACGAACACTGGATGGATCGTGGAGGTGATGATGTTGTTGCCGGTGTGCATTTTAATCGCCACCGCCTCGTCCTTGACCCGGTCGCGGAGGTTCAGTCGATCCAGGATCAAATCGAGTTTGGCGGGAAGGGTTTCTTCGGCGCCGATGCGCGCCTGGCGGGGCGAACCCCAATAGATTTTGCTGGTCATGCGATGGCTCCTTCCAGATGCGGATGAACCCATCCGCGCTCTCGTGCGTGAATGATCCCGCCCACCCGGGTCTCTTTACCAGTTGCTGGCGCCGCGAAGCGCTTTTTCCAAAGCGGTGAAATCCGCCCGGGACGTCAGATCCAGGCTGAGCGGCGTCACCGACACCTTGCGCTCTACATGAAGTGCAAACACATCGGAATCCATTTCGGCTTCCCGTGGATCGAAAACAATTTGGTAGGGAATTTGCACCGGGTCGGAAAACGATTTCCGATTGGGTCTTTCCGGCATATAGTACCGGGTGCGCGAAAGGCGGGTCAACTTCCACGGCGTGCCGGCCGTTGCGCCGGAGGGAACATCCACCTTCAACGCGGGCGCATCCGGCGGCAGGGTGAGGGCCAGGAGGATCCGCGCAAAGCGTTCGGTAAATCGCACCGCCGTGGAAAAATCGAACGCCAAGCTGCTGTCCCGATGCCCTTCGAGCGGCATCTCCAAGGATACCGCCAGCGCCCGGATCCCGGCCGCGGCCGCTTCCAGCACCGCGCCGATCGTTCCCGAAATGGTGATCCCGAAGCCGACATTCTCACCGTAGTTTATCCCCGCCACCACGAGCGACGGAGGTACGGGAAGAATTTCCAGCAATGCGAAAAGTACGGCTTGGGCGGGTGTGCCGTCGACGGAATAGACCGGATGGTTCGCGCCGCCGTATGTTCTTTCCATAACCTCGATCCGGCCCGACGTGCTCCCCGGATGACCGCGGCCGGTGCCCGAAGAGGGGGTGCCCGGCGCCACCACGGTCACTTCGCCCAAGGTCGAAAGCGCCTCGGCCGCCGCCCATAACCCCGCCGATTGGATTCCGTCATCGTTGGTAAGTAGAATGCCGGGACGGGCCGCCGGACCGGCTGTCATCGATCGGAAGTCCAATTTATCGTCGCCATGGGTTTTGGAATTATAATCCCCGCAATCCGCCACCCTGCAAGGACCCGGCTTTTCCGGCATTCGCTCCCCAAGGGTGCGCGCGCATAGGGACGGTGCATGCCCGAAGCATCCTACGACGTGATCATCCTGGGGGCAGGTCCGGCCGGCTATGTGTGCGCCATCCGCGCCGCGCAGTTGGGGCTGAAAACCGCCGTGGTCGAGAAGGAATTCCTGGGCGGTGTGTGCCTTAACCTCGGATGCATCCCTTCCAAGGCGCTGCTCCGCAATGCCGAAGTCATCCAAACCCTCAAAACGGGAAGCAAAGAATTCGGTTTCGAGGCCGGAGAAATCCGTGCGGATTATTCGTCCGCGGTGCGGCGCTCGCGCCAGGTTTCGAACCGGATGGTCAAGGGGGTCGAATTTCTTCTCAAGAAGAATTCCATCGAAGTTCTGCGAGGCTCTGCGCGCATCCCGGAACCGGGAGTAGTCGAGGTTTTCCCGGCGGATCGTGCTGCTTCCTCCTCGGGCGAATCTACGCGGTATCGGTGCAGGCATATTGTCATTGCCACCGGCGCGCGTCCGTCCTTTCCGCCGGGCGTTTCACCAGACGGGGACCGCATCCTAACCTATCGCGAAGCCATTCTGCAGGAAACTCTTCCCGCCACGGCGGTCATCGTCGGCGGCGGCCCAATCGGGCTGGAGTTCGCAACGCTGTGGAATTCCTACGGTGTGCCGGTCACCGTGGTGGAAATGCTCCCGCGCATCGCCCCGCTCGAGGATGAGGAGGTAAGCGCGGAACTGGCCAAAGCGCTGACGCGCCGCGGCGTGGACATCCGCGTCGGATCCGCCGTAGAGGGGGTTGAGCCCGGGGGCACAGGGGTAAAGCTGCGCGTGCAATCGGGCGGGAAGATCGAAAGCCTCGACGCCGAATGTGTATTGCTGGCCGTCGGTTTCCGGCCGAACATCGAAGACCTTGGATTGGAGACCCTGGGGGTGAAGACGGAAAAAGGGCGCGTGTCCATCGACGATCGCATGGCGACGAATATCCCGGGGGTTTGGGCTGTTGGCGATGTGACCGGCAAACTCATGCTGGCCCACGTCGGGTCCGCGATGGGCATCGCCTGCGCCGAGAATATCGCCGGACGCGGCGGAGCGGTCCTGGATTATGACTTTATGCCGCGCGCCATTTTTTCCCGCCCGCAAGCGGCCGCCTTCGGCCTGACCGAAGCTCAGGCGAAAGAGCGGGGTTATACCATTAAGACCGTCCGCTTTCCGTTCCAGGCCAATGGGAAAGCGCTCGGGCTGGGCGATTACGGTGGGTGGGTTAAACTTCTCGCCGATGCCAAGACCGGGAATCTGCTCGGGGCGCACCTGGTCGGCCCCGAGGTGACGGAATTATTGCCCGAACTGACGCTGGCTTACCAAGCGGGATTACCCGCGGAGGCGATAGCCCGCAACGTACATACCCATCCCACCCTGAGCGAGACGCTGATGGAAGCGGCGCACGGTTTGGGCGGCGGATACATCCACCTGTAAAACGCGGAGGGGACGCAGAGATTGCGATTGCCCTTCCATTTTGAAACCCGGTCCGCGCGCATCGGATGTGCCGGACCCAACCGAGAAAATGGAGTACATCATGTTGACCATCGAAACCATCGATAGCAATAAACGATCCGACGTTATCCGGTTTTATAAAATTCCTTTTTCGATGTATGGCAACACCCCGCAGTGGGTGCCCCCGCTGTGGGCCGATCTTTCCATGCAGCTCAACCGGAAGAAGCACCCGTTCTACGAGCACTCCGATGCGGACTTTTTCATCGCGGTCAAGGACGGAAAGGATGTCGGCCGGATCGCGATCATGGAGAATAAACCTTACAACAAGTATCATAACCGGAAAGTCGCGGCGTTCTACCTATTCGAATGCATCGCGGACCAGGGGGTGGCTAATGCCCTCTTCGAGCGGGCGTTCGTCTGGGCGCGCAAGCGCGGGTTGGATACCGTCATGGGGCCGAAGGGGTTCGGCCCCCTGGACGGCTACGGGATGCTCGTTGAAGGGTTCGATCACCGCCAGACGATGATGATGTCCGCCTACAACAAGCCTTACCTGCCGCACATGCTCGAAACCATGGGCTTTCACAAGGAAGTGGATTTCATCACCTGCCTCATCGCCCGCGAGGGTTTCCGCATGCCCGAACGAGTTCACCAAATCGCCGAGAGGGTGCTGAAGCGCGGTGCGTTTAAGGTGCTCTCGTTCCGGAACAAGAAGGAACTCCTCCGGTGGATCCCAAGTTTCATCAAAGCTTACAACGCGGCGTTCGTCAAGAATTGGGAATATTACCCCCTCTCGGATCGGGAAGTGAATTTCGTCGTCGACAACATCATCCAATTCCTGGATCAGGACCTGATCAAAATCATGACCCGCAAGGACGAGGTGGTTGGATTCATCCTTTCCTTCCCCGATATCTCCGCCGCGCTGCAGCGGACCAGGGGGTATATTCCTCCCCTGGCCCTTATGGATAACATTCCCCCTCCCCTGGCCATCCCAGACATCCTCAGGGAGGCAAAGCGCACCAAATGGCTCGCGCTCAACGGTGGCGGAGTTTTACCAGAATTTAAAGGGATCGGCGGGAACGCGCTGATGTATTCGGAGATGGAAAAGACCATCAACGGCCGCGTCCAACAATTCGAATTCGGAGAATTGTGCCAGGTGGCGGAAACGGCGGTGGAGATGCGGTCGGATCTTGCCAATCTCGGCGGCAGGGCATACAAAAACCACCGCGTATTCGTTCGATCCATTTAAATCCGGTGTCATCCCTTCGGGTCGCAGGGGTAATGCGAGGGAACGACCGGAGGAAAAACCCGCGTCCTGACGAGAAGGAAGGCTCGGAGTTTTGATGCATCCAGGAGATCCCGTATGCTGAAGATTGAAACAATCGATTCCAATAATCGTTCCGACGTTATCCGGTTTTACAAAATACCTTTTTCCATATATGCCGGGTGCAAACAATGGGTACCGCCCCTGTGGGCCGACCTCTCGATGCAGCTCAATCGGAAAAAGCATCCCTTCTACGAGCATTCGGACGCCGACTTTTTCATCGCGGTCAAGGACGGCAAAGACGTGGGCCGGATCGCCGCACTGGAAAACAAACCGTACAACAAATATCACGGCAGGAAGCTGGCCACTTTCTTCCTCTTCGAAACTGTCGACGATTCGGAAGTGGCCGACGCCTTGTTCGGGAAGGTGTTCCAATGGGCGCGCCAGCGCGGCCTGGATTCCGTGATGGGCCCGAAGGGGTTTGGGCCACTCGACGGATACGGAATGCTGGTGGACGGGTTCGAGCATCGCCAGACGATGATGATGTCATCCTATAACCATGCCTACTACCCGCGCGCGATGGATCGCCTGGGGTTTCAAAAGGAAGTGGACTTTATTTCCTGCTCTATTCCCCGGGTGGGGCTTGCTCTCCCCGAGCGTTTTCACCGCCTGTCCGACCGGATCCAAAAACGCGGCACCTTTTCCGTCCATAACTTCTCGTCCAACCAAGCCATGATGACCTGGATGCCCCGCTTCATTGACACCTACAACAAAGCCTTCACGAAGAACTGGGAATACTATCCCCTCTCGCAACGCGAAGCGAAATTCGTCGCCGATAATATTTTCCAGTTGATCAGCCATGACTTGATTAAAATCATCACCCATAAAGAGGCGGTGGTCGGTTTCGTCCTGGCATTCCCAGACATTTCCGCGGCACTGCAACGCACCCGGGGATACATCCCCCCCTTCGCGTTCCTCGATGCCATTCCTTCCCCCAAGGCAATCCTGGATATCCTCCTGGAAGTGAACCGCACCGATTGGATCGCGCTCAACGGTGCCGGGATCCTCCCCGAATTCAAGGGACTGGGCGGAAACGTGCTGCTATATACCGAGATGGAAAAAACCCTCAACAGCCGCCGGCAGCAATTCAAATGGGGTGAACTTTGCCAAGTGGCCGAAACTGCGGTCGAAATGCGGTCCGATTTGGTTAACATCGGCGGCAAGCCGTACAAAAACCACCGGGTTTATGTACGCACCCTATAGAAGAAAGCTTTAGTCGAAATCTCCGAAGGTAAAAATAATCGCGTCGCCCTTTGCCCCGATAAGAAAGAGGAAAGGAATCCGCAAGCTTCCGGTCCAAGG
>JBEKDW010000173.1:0-5748 GCA_050014155.1 Anaerolineales bacterium | reverse complement strand
CCGCACAAGGGAGTGAACCCCGACGAAGTGGTGGCGACCGGCGCGGCGATCCAAGCCGGCGTACTGGGCGGCGAGGTGAAGGACATTCTGCTCCTGGATGTTACTCCGCTCACCCTCAGCGTGGAAACGCTCGGCGGAGTGGCCACCCCGCTGATCGAACGCAACACCACAATCCCAGCGCGGAAAAGCCAGATCTTTTCCACCGCGTCGGACATGCAGACCAGCGTGGAAATTCACGTGGTGCAGGGGGAACGCCCGATGGCGGGAGACAACAAGTCGCTCGGGAAATTCATCCTCGACGGAATCCCGCCCTCGCCGCGGGGAATCCCGCAGGTCGAAGTCACCTTTGACATCGACGCCGACGGCATCCTCAAGGTGACGGCACAGGACAAGGCCACCAGCCGCTCGCAGCACATCACCATCCAGCCGTCCTCCGGACTGGCCAAGGATGAGGTGGAACGGATGACGCGTGAGGCCGATACCCACCGCGACGAGGACCGTAAACGCAAGGAGGAAATCGAAATTCGGAACGCCGCCGACAGCGCGATCTACAGCGCGGAAAAAACCTTGCGTGAGTTGGGCGATAAAATCCCGGCGAACGTGCGCGATGACGTGAACGCAAAAGTGACCGCCCTGCGCAGCGCGTTGCAGGGCAAGGATCTTCCGGCCATCCAGCGGGCGTCCGACGAACTGGCCCGCGCCCTGCAGGCAATCGGCTCCTCGATGTATGGCAGCGGGGGCGAACCCCAGCAGACTCCCGGCGGCACCCCCGGCGGGACACCCGGTGGAGGACAGGGTCCGGAGCCGGGCGGTGGAAGCGGGGACGTGGTCGAGGGCGAATTCAAACAAATGTGATTTAGGGCTTAAGCGACAATTTTTCTCCCTGCCCGGAAAAGATCCCGGGCAGGGAATTTGGTTAATAAATGCCAACCACTCGCGATTACTATGAAATCCTCGGGGTTCCGCGCAACGTCGATTCCGAGTCCATCCGCAACGCCTACCGTGCTCTGGCCAAGCGCTATCATCCGGATGTGAATAAGGAACCGGGAGCCGAGGAGCGTTTCAAGGAAGTCAACGAAGCCTACGGGGTGCTCTCGGACGAACAGCGCCGCTCGGCGTACGACCGCTTCGGCCACGCCGGGCTCAGCGGCATGCCCTTTGGGGCGGGCGCCGGATTTGAGGATTTGGGCGACCTGTTCGACGAGTTCTTCCGCGGGTTCGGGATGAGCACCGGCCGCTCCCACCGTTCGCCGCGAAAGGGGGCCGATCTGCAAACCGTCGTTCCCCTGACCTTCGAAGAATCCATAAGCGGCGTGGAAAAAGAGGTGGAGGTCACCCGCATGGAAGTCTGTTCCGTGTGCCGCGGGTCGCGGGCGGAGCCGGGGACGACCCCGACGCGCTGTCCGGTCTGCCAAGGAACGGGCGAGGAGCGCCGGATGCGCCAGACGTTCCTCGGATCGATGGTCAATGTGGCCGTCTGTTCGAAATGCGGCGGGCTGGGGGAGATCGTATCCTCTCCGTGCAAAAACTGCCGCGGCAAGGGCGTGGAACGAAAAACGCGCAAACTTAAAGTGCCCATTCCCCCGGGCGTGGACGACGGGACGCAAATTCGTCTTTCCGGAGAAGGCGAACCGGGAACCTTCGGCGGTCCGGCGGGGAATTTGTTCATCCTCGTGCAGGTGAAACCCCACGAATTCTTCCTGCGTCGGAACAGCGACCTGTGGTTGCAGCTCGGGATTAATTTTACGCAGGCCGCGATGGGCGCAGACATGAGCGTAGAAACCGCGAGCGGCGAAACGACGCTCCATATTCCCGCCGGCACCCAGCCAGGACAGGTCTTTCGCCTTCGCGGCAAGGGGGTCCCGCACCTACAACAGGGCGGGCGCGGCGATCTGTTCGTCGTCGTTAATATACTTGTCCCCACAACCTTGACCGCGGAGCAAAAGAAACAGCTCATGCAGCTCGGGATTGCGCACGATTCCCCTCCCAAACCCCAAAAGCACACCCTATTGGATTCCCTGAAGGATATTCTTCGTGAGTGAGGAGCACACTCCTCCGGCTTGGTGGGAAGTCTCGCTGAAGGTGAAAGAGGAATTGGCAGAATCGGTCGCGGACGTGATGGCTCGATTCGCCTCCGGCGGCGTCGCGCTCGGATACGACTCGATCGAGCCCGATCCGGACGGCGAAGGCAAGCCCGCGGGACCGCTGACGGTACGCGCATATCTCCCCTCCGACGCGGAGTTGGAATCCAACCGCTCCCGGCTGGAAGAAGCGCTCTGGCATCTGGGGCGGATTTCACCCCTGCCCGAGCCCGTGTGGCGCGCGGTGGCTGAAAAAGATTGGTCGTTGGAGTGGAAGAAACACTACCGGCCGATCCGCATCGGCCGCCGCCTGCAAATCGTCCCGTCATGGATGGACCCCGCGCCGTATGCGCGCGATTTGGTCCTGCGCCTCGATCCCGGCATGGCGTTCGGCACCGGCCTGCACCCGACCACCCAGCTATGCCTGGAGACGCTCGAAGACCGGATCTATCCCGGAATGGATGTCATCGATCTGGGTTGTGGATCCGGAATTCTGGCGATCACCGCAGTCAAACTGGGCGCCGGAAAGGCGCTTGGGTTGGACGTCGACCCGCAAGCGGTCCGCGTGGCGCGTGAGAATGTCCTGCTCAACGGTGTGGAATCGTCCATCGAAATCCGGTCCGGTTCGCTGCAGGAGCTTTTACTGGAAGGGCGATCCGCCCCGTTGGTCGTGGCGAACATCTTGGCGGCGGTTTTACGGGAGATGCTCGCGGCCGGGTTGGCCCGGACCGTCGCGCCGGGCGGGTGCCTGGTGTTATCCGGAATTCTGGAGGATCAATCGGGAGCGGTGGAGGAAGCTATCCGCGAACAGGATATGCGCCTGAAGGAAAAACGGATCCGCCAGGATTGGGTTGCGCTCGTGGCGGAGAAACAGGCAGAAAAATAAAAAACCGGAGCCAACGCTCCGGTTTTTTTTATTTCGGTTGCGGATTCTCTTCGAGGGGTTCGCCCTCCCCGCTGGATTTCTTAAACCGGTATGTAATTCGGCCGCGGGTAAGATCATACGGGGAAAGTTCCACCTTCACCCGGTCCCCCAGGAGAATCCGGATGTAATTCTTTCGCATTTTTCCGGAGAGGTAGGCAAGCACCGTATGGCTGCTGCTAAGCGACACCCGGAACATCGTCCCGGGTAGCGCTTCCACAATCAGGCCTTCCATTTCTATCTTTTCTTCCTTGGCCATGCCATCTCCCGACCCCGTTCTATGATTGCGAACCGATCGCGGGCAAAAGAAAATCAGTCGCTACCATCATCCTTGCGTTCCCGGCGTTTAAGCCTGCGAATGGATTTCTTTTTCTGAATGCGGCGCAATTCGCTCTTGGAGACGAACCAGCGTTTTCTTCGGACCGTGCTGAGAATGCCCGAACGGGTGACTTTCTTCCGGAATCGTTTGAGCAGACTGTCCTGACTCTCGTTCGGACGGAGTATTACAGTAGCCATGTTGATTCACCTCCTTCCCGCGACAGGGGGTGTGCGGCCGGTAGAGAAAAAAATGCTCGACGCGTCTTACGCCGTCGCCGAGTCAGGGAGGGGGAGAGAAAACCGGGGGATGGAGAGGTTCGGCGTTGAGATTTCTCCTCCGGAAGATGCCCTATCCTGCAGCCCGTCCAGCCAATGCCCTGCTTTTGGGCTTCGGGCTTGAACGGGATGGATTCATCCCATTCGGTGGTTCAACCCGAAAACCGGCCGCATTATAAAGCCCAACCGCAGGCTTGTCAATTTTATAAACCGGGAACGCGCCCGGAGGAAGCGGGGCGCGGGATTTGCCGTCGCCGGAGGAGCCGTTTTTTTTCACTCCTTCGGTTCGTTTTCCTTTATATACTTTCTGACCTTTTCCTCGACGATAATGGCGTCAAGATCCATCACCGATATGATTTTATCCTTGCCCTTTTCGCCCCCGATGATCTCCAACGTGCTGGCCCGGACGCCAAGGACGCGCGCCAGCAGTTCCAAGAGGGCTTTGTTGGCAGCCCCTTCCACCGGCGGAGCGGCCAGACGGACCCGCAATGTGCCGTCCGGGGCAATCCCGGTGAGTTCGTCCTTGCGCGAACGGGGCGTCACGTGCACCGCCATGGCGGCGCCGATCCGGCCGTCGTGAAAACGGAACCGACGCATGCTATCCTCCTCTACCGCAGCACTCCCGTCAGGATATTTGCGAGAACCTGGACCAGAATAAGAAAAATAAGGGCGCTGAAATCGAACATACCGACGGGGGGGATCAATCGACGGATGGGAGTCAGCATCGGTTCGACAATGGAGGAAATCGCCCTCCGGAAATCGTTATACGGCGGAAAAACCCAGGTGGATAGAATGTAAACGATGATCAAAAGCGTCAACAACAGAGCCAGCAGGTTGATGAAATTTGCCATGGATCGCTCCGGGAGAATTATATCATCGGGCCCTTTGCATTTCCCGCGTGGAGCCGCCCATTCCACAGCATTTCACGGCCTTGTTCCGAACAACGCCCGCCCGATCCGCACCATCGTGGCGCCTTCCTCCACCGCCTGCTCGAAATCGTCCGACATACCCATCGAAAGCTCGGTCCAATCCGAGCCCGGCACATGCTCCCGGGCCGCGGCTTGCAGTCGCTTTAAGCTTCGGAAGATGGGACGCGACGTCTCCGGATCGTCCGAATATGGTGCCATCGTCATCAATCCGGCGAGGGAGAGACCGGGCAGCGGGAAAATCTCCCGCCACAACGGCCAAAGAGATTCCCAGGCGGATGGATCGGAAGCAGACCACCCGTATTTAGTCGCTTCCCCCGAAAGGTTGCACTCCAGAAGAATCCGGATGGTTCTGCCATTTTCCTCGGCGAAGCGGGAAAGCCTTCGCGCGAGGGCCATGCTGTCGACGGAATGCACGCAGGGAAAATTTTCCGTCACGCTTTTGGCCTTGCGGCCTTGCACATGGCCGATCATATGCCAGGTAACGGCAGGAGAGAGGAGATGGATTTTCGGCAGAGCTTCCTCGAGATAATTCTCCCCGAACTCGCACAGTCCTTCGAAAAATGCTTTTTGGACCGCGGTAACCGGCTGTCCCTTCGACACCGCGATCAGGCGAATTTCGGAAGGATTGCGATGAACGTGTTCTGCGGCGGCCCGGATCCGCGCGCGGACCGAATGAATCCTCTCCGGCAAAACCGACAGATCAAGCGAAGTTTCCGGGTTGGATTGACGGTTGTTCATGGATAAGTCCAAGCCCTTAATCTCCGAGCCAGACCACCGCGCCAAACCGGCCGGTGCGGCCGTGCTCGGCGCGGTGAGAGAACCAATCTTCGGTATGGCAGGCCGTGCATATTCCGGGGTTATCGATTTTTTCCACACCCGCCCGGCGCAGAATAAATTCGTTGGCCACCCACAAGTCCAAATGAATGCCGTCGTCGCGGTGCACAAGCCATGCTTCCGCCGCCGGCCCGAATGAGGAGCGGAACGCTCCCGCCAGTTCCTCGCCCACCGGATAGTGGTCGGGCCCGATGGAGGGCCCAATGCCGGCCAGGAGATCCTCCGGGCAGGAGCCGAAATGCTCGTGAAAGGCTTCCACCGCCCGCGCGGCCACCCCGGCCAGCGTGCCCTTCCACCCGGCGTGGGCGATACCGGCCGCATGCCGGACCGGATCGTAAAACAAGATCGGCACGCAATCGGCAAACCGCATCATGAGTGTGAGCGACGG
>JBEKDW010000172.1:0-5876 GCA_050014155.1 Anaerolineales bacterium | reverse complement strand
CTAAAGCCGGCTTTAAAACATTCGGTACAACGCCGTTATATATCCCTGCGATGGATTCCTTGGTTGCGACAGTGTAGATCATCCATTTTGAAAATTGGGTTAAAGCCCGGTTTTAACCGGGCGTAGTTACCAGCTCGAGGCGCCTGTCCCGAGCGGAGCGAGGGATCAGCCCCGGAGGAATATTTGGCGGATGAGAAGCTACCGAGCCTAATGAGGAATCCGTCGCGCATGTCCGCCCGGCGATAAATCGCCGGTCTCACAACAGCGCCGGGTAAACCCGGCTTTAAACCATTTGTTACAACGTATTTATAGATCCCAGCGATGGGTTTCTTAGTTGCGCCAGCGTTAATTGTTTATTTTGATAATTGTTTTGAAGCCCGGCTTAAGCCTGCCCTCGCGCTTGCCCTCGCGCCTGCCCTCGCGAAGCGGGGGAAGCGGGGGCCGGGGGCAGTTAATAGCTCGGGGCGCCTGTCCCGAGCGCCTGCCCCGAGAGGAGCGAGGGGGAGCGAGGGATCAGCCCCGGGGAAATTGATTTTAAAACAGGTGCTTCTGCAACGCGAAATATAGCACGCTTATCACTAACAAAACGAGTATCAGCAGGAGGATCGGAATTCCGGCGGTTTTCTTTTCCAGCGATTTTGGGGGCTCGGTATATGCAGGTTGGGTTTGTTTGGAAGGCGCAGTGGCGGCGGACGAGAGGGCGATTTCCGTTGCCGGGGGCGGTGATATGTCCGCCTGGGGCTTCCACTCTAAGCGCCGCCTTTCCGTCGGGATGGCTTTGAAATCCATGGCATTGGTGGCGGTTGGATCCGTCGATGGTTCCGGCGTCTGTACGATTTTTACACCCGCCGCTATTCCCGGCGGAAGCGAGTCCCGGCGGGTGGGCAAGTCCTCGACGGTATGGGAAGGGGCGGGCGGTTTTTTCCGGAGCGAGTCGAACGATACGGCCGGGGCGGATTCGGTCGCGGTCGAGGGTGTTGCGGCGGAGGGAAGCCCGGCCGTCCACGGATTGGACGCGCCCGCCGCAGCGGTGTTGTGCTTCGGGGAAACGATTCGCTCCACGTCCCTGGCCATGTCCCCCGTGGAGGCATACCGGTCGGAGGGGGATTTCGCCATGCCGCGGTCGATGACGGATTGCAGTGCGGAGGGCAGTCCCGGCGCAGTATCGGCCAGGCGCGGGATGGGATCGGAGATATGTTTCATCAGAAGCGCCATGGCGTTTTTCGATTGATAGGGAGGCGAGCCGGTGACCATGTGGAAAAAAACGGCCGTCAGGGAATACGTGTCGGCGCGCGCGTCGATGGTTTTTTCCCCCTGGCATTGTTCCGGACTGGTGTAGGCCGGCGTGCCGAAGAATTCGCTGTGGCTGAGCTGCACGCTGGCTTCCACCAGCTTCACCAGCCCGAAATCGGTGATGTAGGGATTTTCTTCCAGATCGAAGAGAATGTTCCCGGGTTTGATGTCCCGGTGGATCATCCCCATGGAGTGGGCTTTGTCCAGTGCGGAGGCTATGCGCGCATTGACGGTGGAGGCAAACTCCAGGGGCACGGAGCCGTGGGAGAGACGGTCCTTGAGGGAGCCGCCTTGCATGTAGCGCATGACCAGATACAGCAGTTCGCCGTCCTCGCCGTACTCGTAGACCGGAACGACGGCCGTGTGTTCGATCAGCGCAATGGCCTTGGCCTCGCGGCGGAAGCGTTCGCGGTTTTCCGGATCGGTGCCGAGATTGGAAGCCAGAACCTTAATTGCCACCGGCCGTTCGAAGACGGCATCCTGCCCCAGATACACTACCGCCATCCCGCCGGATCCGAGCTTCTCGAGGATCTGATATCGTCCGATTTTTTGCGGAGGCATGGGGCGATTATAGTACAGAAGGTTCGGGGGAGAGGAAGCGGGAGGCTACTCCGCCGCCTTGCGCAACAGTTCTTCCGCCGCCGCGCGCATCGTGATTCGCCGCGAGCGGGCAAACTCCTGGATCATCCGGTAAGCTTCCTCCTCGGTCTTGCTCTGCTGCATGAGCTTTCCCTTGGCGCGGTCCACAACTTTGCGGGTTTCCAGGTCGTCGCGCAGTTCGGCGCTTTCCCTCGCGGTGGCCTGGGATTCCTCGAAGCGCGCCACCGCAACCTCGATCGCGGCAGCCAGGTCCCGTTCGTCCACGGGTTTGATCAGGTATCCCTGCACGGGCAGCGCGGCGGCTTTCTCGATCAGATCCTGTTCGCCGAAAGCCGTCAGGATCAGGATTGGAATCGGACGGTGGCGGTACATCGCCTTGGCGGCTTCCAGCCCGTCGGTGAAGGGCATGCGGATGTCGAGGATCGCCAGGTCCGGCGAACGGGCGTGGAATTGATTGAGGGCTTCGTGCCCGTCGACCGCGAGCAGCACTTCATGGCCGAGGGCGGTGAGCATGCTCTTGAGCCCCAGGCGGATGAGCGATTCGTCTTCGGCGACCAGAATCTTCAGTTTCCTCATTCCGCCTCCTGAAATTCGTCCATGCGCGGGATGCGCAAAACCGCCCGGGTGCCGGAAGCTCCGCTCTGGAATTCAATCGTCCCGCACAAGTCGTCGCGCACAAGGGTGTGAACGATGTCCAGCCCCAATTGGGAGGACGGCGCGCCCTGCGAAAATCCCACGCCGTCGTCTTCGACTTCCACCAGGGTTCCCTCGGGCGTGCGGCCCAGCAGGATGCGCACGCGGCCTTCGGCCCGGCCGGCGAAGGCGTGCTCCAGCGCGTTCTGGAGAAGTTCGTTGATCACCAGCGCCAGCGACGTGGCCGGACGGGATGGCAGCAGGATGGCTTCCCCTTCCACCGAAATCGCCGCCTGCAATCCCGGCCGGACCATGTTCTGCGAGGTGAGCCGGACGATCCGTTCGGCTACCTGTTTGACGTCCACCAGCCGGAAGCCTTGCCGCGAGAGCACTTCGTGCACCGCGGCGATGCTTAGAATTCGTCCGATACTGGCGCGAAAGACCGTCGCCAGAGATGGATCCGCGGCTTCTCCGCCTTGCATCTGCAGCAGCATGGCGACGGTTTGCAGATTGTTTTTAATGCGGTGGTGCATCTCGCGCACAACCGCGGCGCTGGTGGCGAGGCGCGCGTTCTCGATGGCCAGCGCGGTCTGGTTGGCCAGGGTCGAGAGCAGCGCGGTTTGCTGCGGCGTAAATACCTCTGGGTGCGTTGTATAACAGGCCATCACCCCGATCGCCTTCTCGCGTACGATCAGCGGCACGGCCAGCATGGACACCAAGCCTTCCTCGCGGGCCATCTCCTTATAGCGGTAGCGCGGATCGGTGCGCACGTCGTCCACCGTGACCGGTCTCCGCTCGCGGATCACCTCGCCCATCACTCCCTCGCCCTCTCGCAACGGCGGACGGCGCCGGTAAATCTGGTTGCGGCTCCACGCCGCGCGCATCACCAACTCGCCCCGCTCCTCGTCGATCAGCTGCAGCGAACACACTTCGACGCCCATCGTCTGTGCGGTCATCTCCGCCACCAGCTCCAGCATTTCGCCCGGGACCATTTGGGAGGTGACCGTCTGGCTCACCTTGGCGAGCGTGGTCAGTTCCTCTAACCGCCGGTTCATGGTGTCGTACAGAATTGCGCGATCGAGGGCTCCAGCGGCCAGGTCGCCGATGAGCATCAAGAGCTCCTCCTCGTCAGGAGAAAAATCATGGAATTCGGAAGTTTGGACATTCATCGCGCCGATCACACGCCCGCGGTTGGTGAGTGGCACGGCCAACAGGGATTTCAACCCTTCCTCGTTAGTTTCGGGCAGCAGCTTGAAGCGCGGATCGCGTTTGGCCTCGCGCACAGCCACCGGTTTCCCTTCGCGGGCGGCCCAACCCGTCAACCCTTCCCCCATCCGAAGCGAGGCGCGCCCGAGCGATTCGCGCGCGAGGCGCGTGGAGGCGCGCAGCCGCAGGATTTCCCCGTCCGGTTCCAGCAGGTATATCGAACAGGAATCCGTCCCCATCACATGATTGGTGCGCCGCGCGATCAGATCGAGCGTGGTATCCAGATCCCAGGCTGCCGAAAGCGCCTGGGCGATTTCGCGCAGCGAGACGACAATCGAACTTCGGGGGATGGGATGATCGTTCATCAATGGTAGAGACGCCGCGCCGCGGCGTCTCTACGTTCCTCCGCCGGGGCATCTCAATGCGCCCCGCCGGGGGCGCGGTACAGACGCCCCGGTTGGGCGTGGTACAGATGCCGCGCCGCGGCGTCTCTATTCCTTATCCACTTCGGGCGCTTGTAACGGAACCATCGTCCAGATCCCGCTCGGGCATGCGGCGGCGCAGAATCCGCATCCGGTGCATAGATCCTCGTCCACCGTGAACTCTATGTTTCCGCTCGAATCTTCCACCCGCCGGATGGCCTTCTGGCCGCAGACCGATACGCAAATGGAGCAATCCCGGCAGGTGCCGCAGGATATGCAACGGTCCGCTTCATCCAGCGGTTGGACGGGTGAGGGGTCGAAGCGCGGGGTGAAATATTCCAGGTGCAGCCGCTGGGGAGGAATGACTTCCTTGTGCGGAAGGACGAACGGATTGCCGGTGGCATCGGCATGGGCCGCGAGGGCCGCGATCCGCCCCGCGCCGATGGCTTCCGTGAGTAAACCGGGTTTCACCGCGTCGCCGACCGCGTACACCTTAGGATCCCGCGTCCGTCCGTACCCGTCGGTTTCCAGATAGAATTTTTTCACGCGCGGAAAATCGTCCGGGATCGCACCCAGATCGGGCACTTCCCCGATGGCGACGACAACCGCGTCGGCGGGAAGCGGAGAATTGTCGTTTTCAAAAGCGACCTGGCCGTCCCGATACTCGCGGACCGTCAACGGCCAGAGGATGCGCGTGCCAAGCGAAAGCGCGGCGGCCCGTTCGCGTCCGGAGGAAGCCGGTTCGCGCACGTCCACCGCGGTCACGCTGTGGGCTCCGTTTTTCCAGGCGGCGGTGCAGACGTCCATTCCCACGTCGCCCGCCCCGACGACGACGACGTTCTTCCCGGTAAGATCCATCGGCAGCCGCCCGGCCTTGGCGGCGGTGAGAAACTCCAGCGAGGAAACGGCCCGCTCACTGCCGTGGAAGGGCAGCGCGCGTGGAACGCCGGCGCCGACGGCGATAATCACGCCGTCGCAAGCGCGGCGAAGTTCTTCGAAGAGCGCTTGGTCCACCGTTACGCCGGTGCGCACTTCCACGCCCAAGGCCAGGACCCGCTGGATCTCCTTCTCGACCAGACTTTTTTCCAGCCGCTCTTCCGGCACGACGGACGCCATTTTTCCGCCGAGGATGCGATCCTGTTCATAGATCGTCACCTGATGTCCGCGCAGCGCCAATTGCCAGGCGGCGGAAAGTCCGCCGGCGCCCGCACCGATGACGGCAAATGTTTTCCCGGACGGCGCGGCCTGGCGGGGTGCGGGAATGTCCGCCGAATATTTTCCGAGCGGGCCGGTGAGCACCGCGAAATCCACGGCTCCCCGGGTGCAGGCGGCCATGCATGGGTTGGGGCAGGCGGCGCCGCACACCGAACCGGGGAAAGGAGTGTATTGCAATACCAGTTCGAGCGCTTCCCGGATGCGGCCTTTGCGCAGCAGGTTGATGCGGTCCTGGGTCGGGATCCCGTTGGGGCAGGCGTACTCGCAAGGCGATGCGAACACGGCGTTGTTCCAGACCGGCATGCCGGTCCGGAATTTTCCGGTGGGGACGAGCGGCACGACCTCGCCGGAATCGGTCAGCACGTCGCTGAAGAGTCCGCCTTCCACCCAGCGCGCGGCGTGAAAGTCCGCCATGCTTGAATGCGATTTGCCGGCTTTCAATTCCTGCGGATTTTTGGCGAGGATTTTTTTCCATTCCCCGCGCTGATGCAGCGTCTCGAGCAGATT
>JBEKDW010000171.1:0-5895 GCA_050014155.1 Anaerolineales bacterium | reverse complement strand
CGGCGGAACGGTGACGGTGATCACCATGGGCCCGCCCAAAGCAGCAGACATCCTGCGCGATTCGCTCTACCGCGGCGCCGATCGCGCGATCCTGCTTACCGACAGAAAATTCGCCGGCGCCGACACGCTGGCCACCTCCTACACGCTCCAATGCGCCGTGGAAAAAAGCGGCCCCTTCGATCTGGTATTCTGCGGCCGCCAGGCCATCGACGGCGACACGGCGCAGGTCGGCCCGCAGGTTGCCGAGAAGCTCGGCATCCCGCAAATCACGTACGCCGAATCCGTCCTGGAACTCAAAGACGGCGGGATCACCGTGCAACGCGCGCTGGAGGGCGGCACCGAGATTGTGCGCTCGGCGCTCCCCTGCCTGATCACGGTGGTCGCCTCGGCCAACACGCCCCGCCCGCCCTCCGCGCGGCGGCAGATTGAATACAAGCTGGCCGCGACGGAGCTTGAGATCCCCGCGCAGCTTGCACGCTGGCCCGAATTTAAAACCGAAGCGGAACTCCAATCGTTCCTCGCGGCGCGCGGTCAGATCATTCCCGTCTGGACCGCCGCGGATATCGGCGTCGAAGAAGAAAAGATCGGTCTGGCCGGTTCGCCGACCCAGGTGCATAAGGTGAATTTCGTCGTGCTGGAATCCACAGCCAGCAAAGAAGTCGCCCCTACCCGGGAAGGAATCGCGGCGATGATCGAAGAACTCGTGAAGGAATACATCGTCGGATGAGGCAGCTATGACGGACAAATCCAGCCTGTGGGTTTTCATCGAGCAGAACGAGGGGAAGATCGCCGGCGTGTCCTTGGAATTGCTGGGCAAGGCGCGTGAACTGGCCGGCACGCTGAATTCTGAAGTGGTTGGATTGCTGTGCGGCCGCAATATCCAGGACCTGGCGCAGAGTGTCATCCAATCCGGCGCAGACCGCGTACTGCTGGCCGACCATCCGGAATTGGAAATGTATCGCACGCTGCCCTATGCGCGCGTCGCCATCCAAGAGGCACGCGCCCGCAAGCCGGATATCTTTCTGATCGGAGCTACACCGAACGGACGGGACCTCGCCCCGCGGGTGGCGAGCGCACTACGCTGCGGCCTTACCGCCGACTGCACCGATCTGCAGATCGGCGAGTACACCGTCAAGAAGGAAAATAAAACCTATTCCAATTTGCTGTTTCAGATCCGGCCGGCGTTCGGCGGCAACCTGATCGCCACGATCGTCAACCCGCACACGCGGCCGCAGATGGCCACGGTGCGTGAGGGCGTGATGCGCAAAGCCGCCCCCGATCCCTCGCGCAAGGGAATCGTGGAGAAAATCCAACCGGTTTTCGAAAAGGGCGACCTGGCCCTCACGATCCTCAGCCGCTCGATGCGGCCGTCCACCGTCCAGCTCAAGGACGCGCCGGTAATCGTTTCAGGAGGCGCGGGCGTCGGGAGCGCGGAGGATTTCGAACTCCTGCGCGATCTGGCCAACCTGTTGGGCGGTGAAGTGGGCGCTTCGCGCGCCGCGGTCGATGCCGGGCTGATCTCCCGCGAACACCAGATCGGCCAGACCGGAACCACCGTCCGCCCGCGGCTGTACATCGCCGCGGGGATTTCCGGCGCCATCCAGCACCGCGCCGGCATGGACCAATCCTCGAAAATCATCGCGATCAACACCGACCCGAACGCGCCGATCTTTCAGATCGCCAACTACAAGATCATCGGCGACTTGGGCGAGGTGTTGCCGCTGATCATTCAATCCCTTCGTGAGAAATCCAAATAACAGGGAGCAGGCCGATGACCGCAAATTTCTTCCTGGATAATCCCGATTTGCAATTCCGGCTCGCGCAAATGGATTTACGCGAGGTGTTGGAGCTCAAGGAAAAGGGATATTCCGAGGCCGCGCTCTATCCGACCGCGCCGCGCAACTACGAAGATGCCGTGGACAATTACCGCATCCTCCTCGAAGTGCTGGGAGAGATTTGCGCGACGCGGGTTGCCCCGCGCGCCGCGGAAGCCGATGAAGAAGGGGTGCATCTGGTCGACGGCGAGGTGGAATACACCGCTCCCACGCGCGACGCGATCCTCGCCTTGCGCCAGGCCGGCCTGTTCGGCTGCATGCTCTCGCGGAAATACGGCGGGCTCAACCTGCCGGAATCGATCTACCAGATGATGGTGGAAATCGTCTCGCGCGCGGAAAGCGGGCTGATGACCATCTTCGGGCTGCAGGAGATTGCTTCCTCGATCGAAGAGTTCGGCGGCGAGGAGGCCAAGCAGCGCGTGCTGCCGAAGTTCGCCCGCGGCGAAGTGAGCGGGGCGATGATCCTCACCGAGGCCGACGCGGGCTCGGATTTGGGGGCGGTGCAGACCCGGGCCGTCTACGACGAGGCGGCGAAGATCTGGCGCCTGACCGGGGTCAAGCGGTTTATCACCAACGGCAACGCCGACGTTTCCCTGGTGCTGGCGCGCAGCGAGGAAGGCTCCAGCGACGGGCGCGGGCTGTCGCTCTTTCTGGTGGAACGGGACGACACGGTGAAGATCCGCCGGCTGGAAAACAAGATGGGGCTGCACGCCTCGCCGACGTGCGAACTGCAATACAACGGCACCCCGGCGGAGCTCATCGGCAAGCGGCGCTTTGGGCTGCTGCGCTACTCCATGGCGCTGATGAACGGCGCGCGCCTCGCGGTGGCGGCCCAGGCGCTGGGCATCGCCGAGGCGGCCTACCGGGAGGCGGATAAATATTCCCGCCAGCGGATCCAATTCGGGAAGCCGATTCGGGAACTCGCGCCCGTGGCGCGGATGCTGATCTCCATGCGCTGCGAACTGGAAGCCGCGCGCGCGCTCCTCGCCGAAACCGGCACCTGGGTGGATCTGCTGAAGGTATACGAACGCGCCTCGGCCGAGGGTGAAAAAACGGTGGCCGACGACTTCTCGCGCATCCGCCAGAAACAGGCGTCCATCCTGTCTGAAACGCTCACCCCGATCGCGAAGTATTACTGCACCGAGATGGGCAATCGCGTCTGTTACCTATCCATGCAGGTCCACGGCGGGGTCGGGTACATGCGCGAATTTAATATCGAGCGCCTTGTGCGCGACGTGCGGGTGACTAACATCTACGAGGGCACCAGCCAGCTGCAGATCGTGGCCGCGATCGGCAAATTGCTCGGCCACTCGCTCGATCCGCTCCTTGCGGAGTGGAAATTGATGAAGATTCCTCAGGATCTAGCTGGCGAGGCTGCGCAATTGGCGGAAGCAACCGAGCTTTACAAGAAAGCCGTCGACCATCTGAAAAGCCAGGACCGGCCGGTCATCGACTATTACGCCAGCGACCTGGTCGACATGGCGGCGTGGATCATCTGCTCGTGGCTCCTCCTGCGGGATGCCGGCATCCTCGAACGGAAGAAGGATTTGTTCCGCGCTTATTTGGCGGATCAACTCCCGAAGATCCGGGTGGCGGGGGCGGTCGTATTGGAAAGCAGCCCGGCCAAGCTGGAGACGAAAAACTCGCTGATGGCCTGAGAACATTCCCGCAGGAAATATCCTGCGGGAAATTTTTTCCCGGAGAAGAATCGCATGGGATTGCTTTCCGGCAAGACGGCTCTCCTTTTCGGCGTCGCCAACGATCACAGCATCGCCTGGGGCATCGCCCGGGCGTTTGCGCGGGAAGGCGCGCGGTTGGGGTTTTCCTACGCCGGGCCGAAACTTGAAAAACGCGTGCGACCCCTGGCGGATTCCCTTCGTTCGCGCTTCGTCGAGGAGTGTGATGTATCCAACGACGTGCAGATCGCCACGGTGATGCAAAAGGCGGGCGAAGCGTTTGGCGGGATCGACATCCTCGTCCATTCGATCGGGTTTGCGCGCAAAGAGGAACTGGCCGGCCCGTATTACAACACCAGCCGCGAGGGCTTCCGGGTCGCGATGGATATCAGCGTTTATTCCTTTACCGCGCTGGCTCACGCCGCGCTTCCCTTTCTGAAGCCGGGCGGTTCGCTGCTCACACTGACCTACTACGGGGCTGAGAAGGTGACCGCTAATTACAACGTCATGGGCGTGGCCAAGGCCGCGCTGGAAGCCTCCGTACGGTATCTGGCCAACGACCTCGGACCACGCCGCATCCGGGTGAACGCCATCAGCGCCGGGCCGATTCGCACGCTGGCCGCGGCGGGCGTGACCGGCTTCAAGACCATGCGATCGCATTTTCGGGAGGCGGCCCCGCTGCGCCGTCACGTCACCATCGACGACGTCGGAAACACCGCCGTATTCCTGTGTTCGGACATGGCCGATGCGATCACCGGAGAAGTGGTTTTTGTCGATGCCGGCTTCAATATCCTCGGCGTGGCCGCGCCCGAAGAATCGGAATAGCCTTCCGCCGGTTCCGTTTATAATTCCAAAGTACATGAAACCTTCCGATCCTTCCGATTCGCCCGTTTCCCCCCGCCGAGACCGGATTCTCTTTTTACTCCTTCTCCTCCTCGCGCTCGTCCTGCGGGTCGCCGCCCTCTCCGGCCGGGAATTGTGGTACGACGAACTGCAATCGATGACTTTCAGCCGGCTCTCGATCGGTGACATGCTGCAAAGCGTGATCGTATTCGATCCCCACCCGCCCTTGTATTATCTGCAATTGCACTTTTGGATCCTCGTCAGCAGCTCCGAAACATGGGCAAAATTAAATTCCGTCTTCTGGTCGGTTCTGGCCGTGGCCGGTTTGTATATTCTTTGCCGCAGACTGGTGAACGCCCGGTTCGCTTTTTATGCCGGTTTGGTGTTTGCCGTCCTGCCGATCGGGATCTGGTATGGGCAGGAAGTGCGGATGTATTCGATGTTGATGGCGCTCGCCATCGGAAGTTTCTATTTCGCCCACGAGTATCTGAACTTTCGCCGGGGAGCGGTCGAAAGCCTCGGAGTGTTCGGTTTTACGGCCGCGTTCCTCTATACCCATGGCTCCGGCTTCATGCTTCTGATCTCCCTCGTCGCCTACGCCGCTTTGGCATGGGCGAAGGATCGAAAGATCGACCGGAAAATCTTTTTTCGGTTCCTCCTCCTGCTGGGCATCCCGGCAAGTTTGTACGTGCTCTGGATGGTCAAGGGACTTTTCTTTTCCATGGAGCAACTGCAGCGCCCCGGCCTTCCAGAGGTAATCGACTCGCTGGCCGCGCTGGTTCTCGGCCTGCTTACCTATCCCGTCTGGCTGCGATGGCTGGCGGTCGTCCTGGTGCTTACGGTTGTGGCGTATATCATCCTCCGCGACAGGGAGTGGAACATGCGCTCGATCGCAATTTCATTTTTCCTCCTGCCGATCGCAGTCTGTCTCCTTCTCAGTTACTTGATCAAACCCATGTGGCATTACCGTACGCTGCTGTATACCGTGCCGTTTCTGTGCATGCTGATCGCCTGGATCCTGTTCCGCTTCTCCGCGTGGCTGGCAGGCAGGGGAATGCGCGCCGCCTGGATCCGGCACGGCGCTGTCGGATTGCTCGCCGTCCTTCTCGCGGGCGCCTCACTCGCGCAACAACAAGGATTTTCCTACACTTGGGACATGCGGGGAGCAGCGCAATATCTCCAAGCCAATACGCACCGCGGCGACATCGTCTACATCATCCATCCGCGGGTATTCTGGGGCATCGACTGGTATTGGCTTGGTCCCGGGAACGGCTTCAATCCATTGGGGCTTGAATATTTCCAGACTGCGCCCAACGGCGCCTACCTTCTCTATCCGGTGGACACGGAGGACGTCGATCCGGGAGCGACCTATTGGATCGTCTACCGCGACGTCGACAGCCTCGATCCGATTTCCCCGGACCGGTTGGAATCCGTCGTCGCGTTCGATCACCTGTTCAATGTCAAGACACATGCTCAGAAACACCTCCGCCACGGCCGGGTGTTCCACCAGGCAGCTTTCGACTTCGAACGGCCCCACGTTC
>JBEKDW010000170.1:0-5930 GCA_050014155.1 Anaerolineales bacterium | reverse complement strand
GACCGGTATGTGATGGACTACCTGTTGGAAGAAGTGCTCCAGCAGCAGACTCCGGCCGTGCATTCTTTCCTCCTTCAAACTGCTATTCTGGAGCGGTTGTGCGGGCCGCTGTGCGAAGCGGTGACCGGGATGGCCGACGCCGCGGCGATGCTCCATCAACTGGAAGAGGCCAACCTTTTTCTCCTGCCTCTGGATAACCGGCGCTACTGGTATCGGTATCACACGCTCTTTGCCGATCTGCTCCGCCGCCGGCTGCGCCAGGGGCGGACGGAAGCCGAGCGGCTGTCGTTGTACCGCCGGGCGAGCCTGTGGCTCGAGCGGGAAGGTTTCCTGGCCGAGGCCGTTTCGCAGGCATTCGCCGCGCCCGACTTTGAATTGGCCGCAGATCTTCTGGAGCGGCACGTCCTGTCGATATTTTTCCGCAGCGAAACGATGCTGGCGCATACCTGGTTGAAAACGCTGCCCGAGGCAGTGCTGGAGAACCGTCCGCTGCTGTGCGCAATGTACACCAATACCATTGCCCACTCCGGCGGGTTCGGACCGGCCGCCCTGCGGTCGGCCGACGGTTGGCTGAAAAAGGCGGAGCAAGCACTGGCCGATCGGGAATCCGACGGAGCGGAACCCGATCCGCAGGAAGCCGCCTATCGCCGCCTGGCCCGGAGTCTGATCGGCTTATCCCGGGCCTATCTCGCCCTCTGGCGCGGAGATCCTCCTGCGACGGTTGTGGCACTTGCGCAGCGGGCGCTGGAAGATCTGCCCGCGGAGGATGATCCCGCCACCGACTCGAATTTCCTTAGAATGCGCAGCGGGCTGAACAACAACCTCGCCATATCGTATCTGGCGCTGGGCGACGAAGCGGCCGCAACCCCGGCGCTTGCCGAAGCCCGGCGGGTCGGCCAGGCGTGCGGCGACCTGCTCAACGCCTACGCGGCCGTCGGCATGCAATGCGACATCCTTCGCCGGAAAGGCCGGCTTCCGGAAGCTTGCACGCTTTGCCAGGAGGAACTGAAAAATCTTGGCGGCGGGGATTCCATTCCGTATGCCGGGCTGGTGCAAATCTACATCGGGCAGATCCAGTTGGAATGGAACGATCTCGAGGCGGCGGATTCCGCATTGACCCGGGGAGTGGCGTTAAGCCGGTTGACGGCCACGCCAAACATCCTGGCGATCGGGAGCTTGGCGCTTGCCGATCTTCAACAAGCCCGGGGCGACTTTACAGACGCGCTCTCGACGCTGCGCCAATCGGAAGAAAGCGCGCCCAACGTAAAAACGTGGATTGAATCCCACCGAATCCGGTTGCTCCTGCGGCAAGGAAGATCGGATGAAGCCGCCCTCTGGGCACAAGGGCGCCTGCTGGAGCGGGAAGGACAGGAGGAAGCGCTCACACTCGCCCGGGTGATCCTCGCGCTTCATCGCGCGCCGCTTCGAAATCCACCCGACTCGCTGCCCGGGATGGAAGCCCTCCGGCAGTTTATGGAACGTGAAATTCAGGCAACCTCGGACACCGGATGGATCGATCGGCGGATCGAACTGCTCGTTTTGGAGTCGCTCTACTGGCATGTGCAGAACGATCCCGGGCGGGCAGCGTCCTCCCTACTCGGCGCGCTGGCGTTGGCTCAGCCGGGCGGGTATATCCGCCGCTTCGTGGACGAAGGCGAACCCATATTCCTACTCTTGAAGGGCATAGCGGGGAAAACCGGCGAGCTGGATCCATATATCGGCCGCTTGCTTTCCGCGCAAACCGCATCCGGCGAAACCCGCCTCCACTCCTCGGCTGCGCAGCAACTCGTGGAACCGCTCTCGGCCCGCGAGGTTGAAGTTCTTCGATTGCTGGCTGCGGGGGATACCAACGCCGAAATCGCCCAAAAATTAGTGATCACACTCAATACCACCAAAAAACACATCACACATATTTTCGGAAAATTGGACGTGGCCAACCGCGCCGAGGCGATCGCGCGCGCGAAAGAGCTGGAATTGTTGGTGGACTGGCCGATTAGGAATAAGAGCTAACCAAACCCCCTTCCCTTAAGGGAAGGGGGAGGGGATGAAGAGGGGGTTAGGTCGGACGATGGCGTTTATTTCCAGGAGAGGATGCATGATGAAGACCTTGTTTCCGGGTGCGGCAGTATTCGCAACGGCGATGCTAGTTCTATCCGGCTGCGCGCAGGGCCCCAGCCTGACGGCAATAGCTTCACCTACTACCGCCGCCACAATCTCTCCCGGAGATTCGGAACGCGCACTGACCGTCGACGGGATGGAGCGGTCATACTTTCTTCACGTGCCGTCGGACCTGGCTGCCGACCAACCGGTGCCGCTGGTGCTCATCTTCCATGGGTTTTCGGGCACCGGTGAGTCCATGGCCATAACAACCGGTTTCGACGATTTGGCAGACACTTACGGTTTCCTCGTCGTCTATCCCAACGGCATGGGCCCCGTCGGAGCAACCTCCTGGAATGCCGGGGGGTGCTGCGGTTACGCTGAAAGCAACAACCTCGACGAAGCCGCCTTCGTCCGAAAAATCATATCCGACCTGCAAACCGGCGCCCGCATTGATCCCAAGCGCATCTACGCCACGGGATTTTCCAACGGCGCTTTCCTCACCTACCGCCTCGGATGCGAAATGTCCGATGTACTTGCTGCCGTCGCGCCGGTTGCCGGCGTACTGCTCAACAACCCGTGCCAGCCGCAGCATCCGGTTTCCGTCCTCCACATTCACGGAATGACCGACCTTTCCGTCCCCTATGCCGGAAGCACGACTCCCGCCGCAAGCGGTGTTTTCGAGTCCGTGCAGCAGAGTATCGCCACCTGGGTTCACTTGGACGGCTGCCCCTCCGCTCCCGATCTCGAACAAAATGGCCTCACGACGCATGCGACCTATGCACCCTGTAAAAGCGGCACGACGGTCGAACTGTACACGCTGCAGGGAATCGGCCATACCTGGCCCCCGAATGCTATCCTGCCGGCCTCGCAGATCATCTGGAACTTTTTCGTCGCGCATCCGAAAGCGTAAACCCTACCGCATGCGAATGAATACGGATTCTGGAAAAAGGCTTGTTCCAAGAGAAAATAACAGTCTTCTATTCGATTAAATAAAATACCACCTTAAATACCACCCGCCGGGTGACGCCAATACCACCGATTGTCTGGGACACTGAAGATGTTCCGGACAATCGTTTTTTAATCCACGAGATGCCCGGTCGGAGTAAGAAGTGGAATTGCAAAGGACATTCCAAGGAGGAATTCGATGAATAAAAAGAACTTGATTTTCGCGCTATTTGTACCAGTATTGTTTGTACTTTCCGGCTGCACGTCCGCTCAGAGGGCAACGCCTGCCACAATACCCACCACAACGCCCGCCGCATCGCCGACACCCGTAGCCACCATGGTTCCCGGCGACGCCGAACGCACGGTGACAATCGGCGGCACGCAACGAATGTACCTACTCCACATCCCGCCGGGGTTGACGGCGGGGCAACCCCTCCCGCTGGTGCTCGTCTTTCACGACCTGTTTGCGAACGCGGAGTATGCCCGCCAGGTGACCGGATTCGACGACATAGCCGATGCGCATGGATTCCTGGTTGCGTATCCGAACGGGAGCGGCCCCGACCCAAATAGTCTCTCCTTCAATGCGGGACCGTGCTGCGGAGTTGCCGCGGAGCAAAACATCGACGACGAGGCCTTTGTGCGTACGATCCTCTCGGATTTAGGAACCGTCGTCCGGATCGATTTCCACCGCATCTATTCCACCGGCTGGGGCAACGGCGCGTTCTTTTCGAATCGCCTCGGGTGCGACATGTCCGGCACCTTCGCGGCCATCGCCACGGTGAATGGAGCCCTGCCCTACGATCCGTGCCGACCGGAGCAGCAGGTCTCCGTCATCCATCTTCACGGGCTGAAGGATAAATTCATGCCGTACGCGGGCGGCGGCCGGAAGATCGGCACCCTCGATCAGCCCTATCCACCGGCACGGGATGTGGTCACCGCTTGGGCCACGCGCGACGGTTGCTCCGACGGCGCGCAGGAAACACAGAATGGATTGGTCACCCGCATCGTTTTCGATGGTTGCCCGGCCGGCATCAACGTAGAAATCGACACGCTCTCCGGGATCGGGCACAGCTGGCCGTCCCAGTATGCGGTTCCGGCTTCCGAGATGATCTGGGATTTCTTCGCTGCGCATCCGAAGCCATAGTCCGGACTCCGCGGATCGAAGATCCTCGAATGCCTTTTGGAGATATCTAATGCCAACAAACCCGCTATCCTTCCCGATCGACCGCCCGGCAACCTACCGGATCACGCTGCTGGGCCGGCTGGATGCCGGATGGGAGGAGTGGTTTGACGGCATGAGCATCGCAGTGAGTAAAGGCGCTGACGGAAGGACGGTCACCACCCTCACCGGCGTCGTTCCCGATCAGGCCGCGCTGCATGGATTGCTCACCCGCGTGCGCGACCTCAGCATCCCGTTACTGCGGGTCCGGCGGATGGCGCCGGACGCGAATCCATCCAAGAATCCATGAACCGAAAAAAACCGATCCGGTGTTTTTCTGAAAAGGAGGCTTCCATGACGAAACAATTCTTCGGCATCTACCCTTGGTTCGCGCTGATCGCCCTGCTCTTTGGCAGCCGCCACTCCGCTCCGATTGCGGGCACCGGTTCCTAAATTGCGCTACCGATCCCTCGACCCGACGATGTGCCGGGTCGAGGGATGACATTCGCCACGGGTCATTTCAAGTGGCTGACTAGCCCCGAGGAATGGGTAGCACAAAAATAAATTACGCACCCTCATCTCATTTCCCGCGACCTGATATACTTTCCCCCATGGACGATTCCATATCCTATCAACGCCTCGCCCGGCGTCTCGACAGCCTGCCCAACGGATTTCCCCCGGCGGGGGATGGGTCGGACCTGCGGCTGCTCGCGTGCCTGTTTACTCCGGGGGAAGCCGCGCTGGCCGCCGAGCTTTTGCCGAAGATGGAAACGGCCGCGGCGATCGCCGCCCGCCTGGGCGCCGACGCAGGCTCGCTCCGCACGCAATTGAAGGAGATGGCCCGCAAGGGGTTAATCGCCGCCGGCCGCGGCGAAGGCGGGATGGGCTACGGGCTGATGCCTTTCATCGTGGGAATTTACGAAATGCAATCGGGGCGCATCGACGCGGAACTGGCCCAGAAGTTCGAGGATTATTTCCACGCCGGGTTCCGCAAAGCGCTCGCCGTCCAACCGCCATTCCACCGCGTCGTCCCGGTGCAGGAAAGCGTCAAGACGGATCTCGCCGTCGCGCCCTACGAAAGCGCGCTGGGGATTCTCTCGCGCGCCTCGGCCTGGGCCGTCACCGATTGCATCTGCCGAAAGCAGACGGCGCTGATCGGCCGGCCGTGCCCGCATCCGGTGGAAGTCTGCATGGTATTGTCGGCCACGCCGGGCGCATTCCACGACCGCGCCGGCACGAGGGAACTCACATTTGATGAAGCACGGAACGTTTTACGCCAGGCAGCCGACGCCGGATTGGTGCATTCGGTGGCCAACACCCAGGAAGGCCAGTGGTATATCTGCAACTGCTGCACCTGCTCCTGCGGAATCCTGCGCGGGATGGCCGAAGGCGGGATGGCGTCGGTAATCGCCCGGTCGGGGTTCGTGTGCCGGGTGGACGCAACCTCCTGCGACGGTTGCGGATTATGCGCGGAGCGCTGCCCCTTCGGCGCGATCACCGTCGACGGAGCCGCGCGCGTGGAAGCGATCCGTTGCGCGGGATGCGGGGTGTGCGCGGTGGCGTGTCCAAATCACGCGCTTGTACTTTCGCGAAGGCCCGAAGCGGAGATTAACCAGCCGGTCCGCGACGAACGCGAGTGGCTGGAAGCCCGGGCAGATTGGCGAAATCAAAACCCGCCCCCCTGAAAAAAACTGTCCCCCATTTTTCCTTTTGAAAATGAGAGGGC
>JBEKDW010000169.1:0-5946 GCA_050014155.1 Anaerolineales bacterium | reverse complement strand
AGGCATTTTTTCCCGGTTGTCGGCCACAGTCATGATTTCCTCAAGGCTGGTGTGGTTCAAGAACCATCCCGATTGCATTTCCCCCGAACGCACTTTTTCGAGCGCCACCTGCGCCTTGGGCGTGTAGTGGAGAGTCATCTGCGGTTTGAGTTGTTCCTCGGTTAGGCCGAGCAGCATTTTAAACACGATGGATTTCAACAGGGAGACATCCAGCATGCGCAGAGTAAGCGAGCCGCTTTCCCCCTCCACCATACGGGTGGCCCGCTTTTCATCGATCGACAACAGGTAATAGGTGTTTACTCCGTGCAGCGCGACGCCAAATTTATGGTCATGGACGTCGGCGTTGCGCAGTTCGCGCAGCCACATTTCGCGCGCCTCGATTTCATCGTCTTCCCCGAAGGAATAAGCGCGCACGAGAAACCCAAGCTTCACCGCGTCCCGGATGGTCTGCTCGCTCACCAGCGGGAGATCCCTGAGCATGCGGTGGGTCGGCAGCGTCGTCAGCCCTTCGTGATTGGCCGACACCAGATACATCATGATGTACTCCCACGGTGCATTCGGCCCGGCATCCGGATGCAGCTTACGCATTTCGTCACGGATGGTCAGCATGGTCTGGTAGCGGTGGTGCCCGTCAGCGATGTAAATCCGCTTCTGCGATACTGCCTTCGAGATCGCCTCGCACTGGACCGGATCGACCAGGCGCCAGAGGTGGTGGCGTACCCCGGTGGCCGGATCCACGTAATCCAGCACCTGCAGATCGCGGTCACACGTGGAGAGTATTCCATCCACCGTGAGTAGCGGATCCGGATAGATCCCCCAGATATATTCGAATTGGGTGTGGGTAGTGCGGGTCAGGCGGATGCGGTCTTCGAGCGGCTCGCGGATGATATTCTCGTGGGGAAGGATCCGGCCGTTGTCGTAATCCTGCAAGCGGACCAATCCGATGAAACCGGAGACCTGCCGGTGCGGCAGTCCTTCGGCCTGGAAATCCTGTTCATACACCCAGAAGGACGGGCGCCGGTAGGAAACGATCACCTGCTCCTGGCGCCACTGACCGAGCAAATCCCGGGCGCGGGTATAGCGATTGCTCCCTTCGGTATCGCCGGTTTGGAGCTTATTAAGGATGAGGCGCACCACGTTTTGCGGGTGAACCTTGTAGTACTCGTCCTGTTCGAGCGGGCTGATCACATCATAGGGACGGGAAAGACACAGGCCGATGTTTTCGATCTTCTCCGGATTGTAATGTTCGGCCCGGAAAGGCCTGACCTCATTGATCGACTCCATCATCCCGATTCCTCCAACCCAAAATGTGCCGCCTATTCCGGTTCGATATAAGAGCATGCGCGGTCATCAAGAAATCATACCGCGCAGCCAGCTGCATCACCCCGTCCAGAAATTCTGCTTCCGACCATGGAATGGATCCGGTGGATAAAAAAATTATACCATTCCTTAAGATAATTTTTACAACCGCGGAGTTTGGTTAACTCATTCCCGGCACGCTACTTAACTTTTTCTCCCTGCTGTTGAAGGTAACCCGTCAGGGCGATCCAGCCCAACTCATAGCTGCGTGCACCAAACCCGCAGATGGAACCGATGCAGACCGGAGCGATCACCGATCGATGGCGGAACTCCTCGCGGGCGAACACGTTGCTGATATGGACTTCCACCGCCGGTATGCGCACGGCGGCAATCGCATCCCGGATTGCCAACGAGTAATGAGTGAATGCCCCGGGATTGATCATCAACCCGTCCGCCCATTGCCGGGCCTCCTGGATCGCGTCGATAATGCCGCCTTCGTAGTTGGATTGCACGATGCGGATTTCAGCTCCCTGCCCTTTCGCCAGCGACGTGATCCGCGCATCAATCTCCGCCAACGTCACTTTTCCGTACACATCCGGCTCGCGCTCGCCGAGCAGGTTCAGATTGGGTCCGTGCAAGAGCAAGATTTTGGTCATCGTTCCTCCTCCCGTTTGCACCTCCGCCTCCATCCGCCAGGTCTCCGTTTTCATCCCCCGGAATCAAACCGTGATCCAGGTTCGTTCGAATTTCAATCCCGGCATCCGATGGATTTTAGCGACTGCAGAACGTCTTCTTCCGGTACTTCCAAACCGACGCGCACTTTTCCCGCCGAGATGGGCAAAGCCCACTTGATCCGCCCGCCGCGCCGTTTCTTGTCCGCGGCAAGAAGATCGAGAATCTTTTTCGCGGGCGCATCGCAGTCCACGGGCAATCCCAGTGCAATCAACAGTGTGGTCAGCTTACCGGCAACGCCCGGTTCGGCGATATCGATTATCTCCGCCAGTTTCGATTCGGCCGCCATCCCGATCGACACCGCCTTGCCGTGCGGGATTTCATAATTCGACCAGGCTTCGACGGCATGACCGATGGTATGCCCGAAATTCAAAGCTTCGCGGGGCCCGCGGCGTTCGAAAGGATCTTCTTCCACCACCCGGATTTTCACCCGGGCCGCCCGGCGGACGACGCTATCGAGCTTTTCATGAGCTACTTCGCCGTTCAAAGCTTCGATCATTCCCAGCAGCTTGGAATCGCCGATCATCGCGGATTTGACCACCTCGGCCATCCCCGTCCGTAATTCCTGCTGGGGCAACGTAGCCAGGGTGTCTAAATCCGCAAGGACCATAGCCGGCGGATAAAACGAACCAACGAGGTTTTTCCCCAGCGGGAGGTCCACGGCGGTTTTTCCGCCGATTGCGGCGTCGACCATACCCAGTAGGCTGGTCGGAAGCGCCACCCATGGAATCCCGCGCAGGTAGGTGGCGGCGGCAAATCCGGCGATATCCGTCACCACCCCTCCGCCCAGAGCCAGCAGGGTCCCGCGGCGTTCCATTTTGCTATTGAACAGATCGGAATAAATTGATTCGACTGTCCGCAGGTTTTTCGACGCTTCGCCGGCTTTTAATACAATCGAGGAAACGGCTCCCATCGGCGCCAAGGTTTCCTCAATCGGCCGGGCGTAAATCGGAGCGATGTGGTCGTCGCTAATAATCACGAACGGCGCGCCGAGCTTGCGATCCTCCAATTCGGCGCGCAAATGGTGCAGCATCCCACGGTTGATGATTACGTCGTATCCGCTCCCCATCGCCGCAAGGCGGAATATCCCCGAAAGGCGTTGGACTTTCCAGGCCACGTCCTCCGGCGCAAGAGTGGTTGTGTCAAGCGCCAGAGGGAATGAGGCGTAGAGCGTTGCGCGTTTAGCCAGAATAGCTTTGAGCCGTTCCAACGGGCCGGACCCCACCAAGAGCGGCCGGGCGTTCAACTCGTCGCCCATGCGCTCCAAAATGGTTTCCGGATTGCACATGAGGCACACCACCGCCCCGGAAGATTCGACCAAGGCGCGGTTCTCGTCATCCACCAGCGTTCCTCCGCCGAGGGCGACCACCGTCCGGGTGGTTTTTACCAGATTCGAAAGCAGCACTTTTTCCCGCAGGCGAAAATCGGCTTCCCCCTTCTGGAGGAAGATTTCCGCGATCGGCAGTCCCGCTTCGTTTTCGATGATCTTATCGGTATCGGTGAAATGCCAGCCCATCCGTTCGGCGAGCAGCATACCGACCGTGGTTTTTCCGCATCCCGGCGGACCATAGATATATAGATTCATTCTCCGACCTCGGCGTTGAACTCCCTCATTTTTCGCATCCCATCCGAACTTCCATTCCATCCAACCGCGCCGGATGAAGCGGGAAGAAAATTCGCTGGACCCGGTGCGGATTGTATCGCAAAAAAGCAACCGCGGTGAGTTTATTACCCGCCGTGTGACCACTCCCAAAAGGCCGATAATAACGCGCCACCCGGCGAAGAATGCACCGGCGATGAAATAAGCGCGAAAGAATCCTCTCGGTGCGTTACCAGAAATTCTTCGGATCAGGAGAGAGATGAAAGTCGGAGAGCGTTCCGCGCGGAAGGCGGTCGAAACGGTCGCGGACTTCGTCGAGGGAATCCCCGCCGCATTTTTCCATCACCGCATCCGCAAGCACCAGGCAGACCATCCCCTCGCCCACCACCGCCGCGCGCGGCACCGCGCAAAAATCCGACCGCTCGTAGTGCGTCTCCGTTTTCCCGCCCCCGGAGAGGTCGACCGATTCCTGCGAAGCGATCGTGGTGGCGATCGGCTTCATGGCGGCGCGGACGACGACGGGTGAGCCGTTGGTGATACCCGCTTCGATTCCTCCGGCATGATTGGAAGGGCGTACGATCTTATCGCACTCGCGCCGGATCGGATCCTGCGCTTGCGTTCCGGGAAGCGCCGCCAGCGCGAATCCATCCCCGAACTCGACTCCTTTGATGGCAGGAATCCCGAAGAGAGCGGCGCCCAAACGCGAGTTCATCCTTCGGTCCCAATTGCCAAACCCGCCCAATCCCGGCGGCACACCCAGCGCGACCACCTCGAATATACCCCCGAGCGTATCGCCGGCTTTCATCGCGCGGTCGATCTCCGCCTGCATCCGTTCGCTCCCCGCCGAATCCGGGCAACGCAACGGGGATTCATCCGCCCGCTTAAATCGTTCTTCGATCGGCATCGAGGCCAGGTCGGCCGCGGCCGAACCGATCCGGATGACGTAGCTCCCGACGCGGATCCCCAACGCGTCGAGGAATTTTCTGCAAACGGAGCAAGCAGCCACACGGGCAGCGGTTTCGCGCGCACTGGCGCGTTCCAAACCCGGACGCAGATCGTCGTATCCATATTTGATCGCCGCTGCGAAGTCGGCGTGCCCGGGACGGGGGACGGTCATCGCATCCACCGCCCGTCCCTTCCATTTCTCATGATCGAGATTTTCAACCGTGAGCGCAATCGGCGCGCCGGTTGTTTTCCCATTCATCACCCCGGCGAGAATGGTCGCCTGGTCTCGTTCGATCTTCATCCGCGCACTCGCCCCGCGGTAAGCGGCCTGCGTCATGGATCCGCCTTGCCGCCGGATCAAATCCGGCTGAAGGTCTTCCGCTCGAAGCGGCAACCCCGCTGGAATTCCTTCCAGGACGGCTACCAGCGCCGGGCCGTGCGATTCCCCTGCCGTAATCAGCCGAATCATACCGCCTCCCTATCTACGCAAGCGCCGCCTGGGCCGCCCGCAGCATCACGTTGCGCGGAGCATCCACGCCAGTCCAAAGTTCAAACGCAAGAGCACCCTGCTCAACCAGCATCCCCAATCCGCCTGCGGTTTTCAATCCGCGCGCCTTGGCATCCCGCAGGAAACGGGTTTCGATCGGGTTATAGACAACATCATATACGCCGGCCTTTTCCGGGAATGGAACGCTCTCCGGCCAGGGAGATGCCTCGACGTTGGGCCACATTCCAACCGGCGATGTGTTTACCACAAGGCTCGCGGACCGGGTCCGATCGGCAAGCGACGGCTCGCTCCATGAAATCACTTCCACCCGCCCATCTCCAAGATCGCGCGCCAGGGCGTCGGCCTGCTTGCGGATGACCGCGATAAGAGAGACCTGGCACAGGCTTTCGACCAAGCCCCGCACGACTGCCCGCGCCGCCCCTCCGGAACCGATAACGATGACATTCCTCCCGCGGAAGTCGAATCCGTTGCGATCCAGATCGGCCAGAAATCCGGGCATGTCGGTATTATGCCCGATCAGCCCCTTCCCCTTTCGCGCGATGGTGTTCACGGCCTTCAAACGTGCGGCGGCGCCTTCCAGTTTCCGAAGACGAGCGACGACCTTTTCTTTGTATGGTACGGTCACGTTGGCGCCTATCCAATCCGGGTCGGATTTCCAACGCGCCAATACACCGCGGAGATCTTCCTCCCGCTCGACCGGAAGCAGCGAATACTCGCCTTGCATTCCCATCGCATGGAAGGCCGCATTGTGCATGGCGGGGGAAATGCTGTGGGCAAGGGGCCAACCGATCAAAACCGTTTTCATGCTATCTGCGCTCCCAGGGAATTCATCAGACTCGCAAAATTCGGAAATGATTCCGAA
>JBEKDW010000168.1:0-5969 GCA_050014155.1 Anaerolineales bacterium | reverse complement strand
GTCTCCAATTGGAACCAGAGCTTTTTCGGCAATTTAGATTCTTCGGCTCACTGCGCTTTATCAACTGCAACTCATTGACCGGGAAAACCCCCGAGATTTTTTCCAGGAGGTTAATGGGTTCATCGCGTTTTCCATTTGATATATACTCTAACCGGTGACATCCTCGTCCGATCATTCCGACATCGCAATACAGGTATCCGGCCTCACCTTCCGTTACCGTGACCGGCCGGAGCCGGCCATCCGCGACGTCGCTTTCTCCCTGCGCCGAGGGGAGATGTTGCTGCTTTCGGGAACCAGCGGCTGCGGGAAAACCACGCTGGCCCGGTGCATCAACGGGCTGATCCCCCGGTCCTACCGGGGCGAGATGCAAGGTTCCATCATCCTGCAGGGCAAAGACTCCGGCGCGATGAATCTCGGGCAGATCTCGCAAATTGTCGGAACCGTGATGCAGGATCCCGAACGGCAGATCGTGGCTTCGCACGTGATGCAGGAGGTTGCCTTCGGTCTGGAGAATCTGGCCCTTCCGCGGGAGGAAGTTTATGGCCGGGTGATGGACACGCTGGATTATCTCGGCATCCGCCATCTGGCCGAACGCGAAACATTTTCCCTCTCCGGCGGGGAAAAGCAAAAAGTGGCCCTCGCCGGCGCGCTCGCCATGCAACCTTCGATCCTCCTTCTGGACGAGCCGCTTGCTTCGCTCGATCCGGCATCCGCGGTGGAGGCTTTGGCGCTTTTCCGGCGTTTGGCCGACGAGGGAATAACGCTCCTGGTGATCGAACACCGCGTGGAAAACGTGCTCTCCGTCCATCCTGACCGGGCGATCTATATGGAAGACAGCCGGATCCAATACGCCGGATCCGCCGAGGGGTTGATCGACGCGGTCGATTATCGCCAGGTGAAGCTTCCCGCTCCGGCGGTTATGAGAAGGGCGCGTGGCGAACCTCTCCCGGACCGCCCGGCGCCTGCGGCGCGCCGGCCGGGCGAATCCCTGGTCGCGTTTGATAAAGTCTCGTTTGCTTATGACGACGGCCCGTTAGTGCTCCGCGATGTGTCGCTTCAAATTCACAGCGGTGAGATCATCGCGGTGCTGGGTCCGAACGGCGCTGGAAAAACGACATTGATGAAACACACAATCGGATTGCTCAAACCCACGCAGGGAAGAGTCCTGGTGGGCGGGCAGGATACGCGGCGCCTCACCGTCGCCCAGGCGGCCCACACGCTCGGGTATGTTTTTCAAAGTCCGACTCACATGCTGTTCGCCCCCACCGTCCGGGAGGAACTCGCATTCGGGCCGCGCAATCTCTCCAAAACGGAAACCGAGATTTCCGGCAATGTCCTCCACGCCGTGCAGGCACTCAACCTCAGTGGGCTGGAAGATTATCCGCCGCTGGCCCTGTCCTTCGGCCAGCAAAAGCGGGTCAGCATCGCCTCCGTGCTGGCAATGGGGACGCGGATTCTGATCATGGACGAACCCACCGCCGGCCAGGATTATTTCAACTACATGGCGTTCATGGATTCGATCCTGGCGATGGCCGATTTCGAAACGATCCTGTTTATTACCCACGACCTGGATCTGGCCGTGGTGTACGCCAACCGGGTGATCCTGGTCGGGAACGAAGGTGTGGCGGCCGACGGCGCGCCGTTCGACGTCTTGCGCGATACGGCCCTGCTGGAAGCGTGCCGGATCGTGCCCACGTCGCTTCTGGAGATCAACCTGGAATACTATCCCTCGACGAAGCGTTTTTTCCGCGCGGAAGAATTGGCCCAAAAAACGAAGGAGGTGATGTAAAGGGAAAACCCTATTCCACCGGTCGGGTAGGGCTGAATGCCTGCCCCTCGCGTTTGCCCTCGCGCCTGCCCTCGCGTAGCGGGGGAAGCGGGGGAAGCGGGGGCAGCGAGGCCTGTATCCCCGGCCCACCCCAGCCGGGAGACGAGACCGGTTCACTGCGTAGCGAGATGGCGGTCTCGATACGCAAAAACGCACCTCGACCGCCTTTAGGGTATCAGGAGAGGTCGAATCATGGCAAAGAAACTTCTTCCTCTTGTGATCGGTCTTATCCTCGGCGCCGCCTTCCTGGCGCTGGCCTATATTTTAATCCCGCTGACCCAGAAACAGGATCTGCTCAGCGGGATCAGCGCGTCGGACGTGCCGAAACGGTTCCTGATCGTAGCCATCGGCGCCGTGCTTGTTCTGGGTATCTACTACTTCAGCCGCCAGAACGCAGCCTGGACGGTGGGCACGCGCGAAGTCGTGTATATGGGCATCGGCGCCGCGTTGTACGGCGTGTTGTCCTGGCTGTTCAACAGTACGGTCTTCGCCGTCCCGTCGGTGAGCCAGGTTGCGCTGCGGCCGGGCATCGCCATACCGATCCTTTTCGGCTACCTGTTCGGGCCGGTCGTCGGGTTTTTCACCGGCTTGGTGGGGAACACCATCGGCGACCTGCTCTCCGGCTGGGTCTCTCCGCAGTGGTCGTTCGGCAATGGGTTGATCGGATTGATCGCCGGGATGGTGATGCTCTTCGGCGATAAAAAACGCGGCCTGAATTGGCTGTTGATCCTCACCGCGATCGGCGCGCTGCTGGCCACCGTGGTCTGGGTGCTGAACCGGACCGAAGTGAATCAAATGGCCGCACCCTACGATCAGCCGCTGACTATCGCAGCCGGCGTGTCCGCGCTCGTCGGGTTGGTGATCGTCGCCGCAATCCGCTTCTTATGGGAAAAGCAGATCGACATCGCCGCCTCCGTCGCATGGGGATCGCTTGGCATCATCCTAGGCATCGGGTTTGCCGCGATCTCCGATATCTGGGTGAACGGATACAACGTAGTGACCGCCGTGGTCGGCGAATTTTTGCCGGCGGCCGGCCCCAATCTCATCCAAGCCGCCATTCTGGTCCCCCTGCTCCTGATCGCCTATCGGGCGGTGCAAAAACAAACGGGGAGATAGGATTCCGATATTCTCACAGCCTGCCGGTGCGCGCGCCGGCAGGCTGCCTCCCGAAGGACACCGATGCTGGTTACCTGGCGCTACCGCGATCTCGATACCCTGATCCACCACCTGGATCCCCGGACCAAGGTGATTTCCTTCGCCTGCTTCGTCCTGTCGGCTCTGTCGCTTTGGGATATGCGGTTTCTTCTCGCGCTGCTCGCCTTCGGCGTGTTCCAGATATTTCTCGCGCGGATTGCCTGGCGCGACATCCGCCGGGTGTGGCTGTTCATCTTCGTGATGGCCTTCCTGTTCAGCCTGATCACTTTCCTTACCGGACGCGGCGGATTCGAATTCTATACGACCGAGCACGAACTCGCCCGCTGGGTGGCGCCGTTCACGCTCTTCGGATGGCGTCCGGTCCTGCCGGTAACCGCCGAACGGATTGCCTACGCCATCAGCCAGTTCCTGCGGATCCTGGCCGTGACATCGTCCGCCATCGTGATTCCCTATACGATCGATCCGCGCGCGTACGGGGTCACCTTCCACCGCCTCGGGCTGCCGGACAAGTTCGCCTATGCCATCGATCTTTCGCTGCGGTTCGTCCCGACCTTCGCGCGCGATTTCGCCATCACCTACGACGCCCAGCGCGCGCGAGGCTTCGAACTGGAAAGGGCCCGCGGCGGATTATTCGCGCAGATCCGCCGCCTGGCACCGCTTCTGGTCCCGGTGGTGATCCAGGCGATCGTCGGCGGCGAGGAAATCATCGACGCGATGGACCTGCGCTCCTTCGGCGTGCGCACGCGCACCTGGCTGATGAGTCTTCATTATCATTGGATCGACGCTATTTGGATTTGTCTGAGTGTTGCGGTTTTAATTGGAAGCGTCGCGCTGCCGGCATTTGGATACGGCAAGTTCTGGGTGCCGCCGTTCCTGCTGAAATAACTTCCTCTTTCGATATATTTTTCCCGGCCGGAATAATTAATAAATATCCCCGAAGCCCGCTCCGGCGGGGTGGGATTCGGGGAAGATAAAACCGATACCAACAACCGATGATCTGTTAGGGTAAAACTTCCGGGAAACCGCACCGGTGCCCGGATTTATTTCTTTCCAAATTTCTCCTTGAGGATGTCCTCCAGCGTCGGTTTGCTGATTTCCTCCAACTCGTACCGGACGCGCTGGTACGGTTTCTTGATCCGGATCACGCGCGTCAGGTCGATCGGGGTGGCGACGAGAACCAAATCCGCGTCGGCCTTATCGATCGTCGCTTCCAGGTCGCGCATCTGCGCCTCGCCGTAGCCCATGGCCGGCAGGATCGGACCGGTCTTGGGGAACTTTGCAAAGGTCGCCGCAATGGACCCGACCGCGAACGGACGCGGGTCGACAATCTCGGCCGCGCCGAAGCGCTTGGCGGCCACAAATCCGGCGCCGTAGGCCATCTCCCCGTGGGTCAGCGTCGGGCCGTCTTCGATCACCAATACGCGTTTGCCTTTGATTTGCTCGGGGTGGTCGACGAAAATGGGCGAGGCGGCCTCGATGATAGTCGCCGCGGGATTCATCCGGCGCAGGTTTTCCCGCACTTGTTGCACCGCCTGTGGATCGGCCGTATCCACCTTGTTGATCACCAGCACGTCGGCATCGCGGGCGTTGACCTCGCCGGGATGATAACGGGATTCGTGCCCGGGGCGATGCGGGTCGGCCACCACAATTTTCAAATCCGAAATATAGAACGAAAAATCGTTGTTGCCGCCGTCCCACAGGATGATGTCCACTTCCTGCTCGGCCCGGCGCAGGATCTTTTCGTAATCCACGCCCGCGTAGACGATGATTCCGTTGTCGATGTGCGGCTCGTATTCCTCGCGCTCTTCGATGGTGCATTCGTGCCTATCCAGATCCGCATAATCGGCGAAACGCTGCACTTCCTGCTTTTCCAGGTCGCCGTAGGGCATGGGGTGGCGGACCACCGCCAGCCGGTATCCCATCCCGCGCAGGATTAACGAGACCCGCCTCGTGGTCTGGCTCTTCCCCGCCCCGGTTCGCACCGCGCAAATCGAAACGACCGGTTTGCTGGATTTCAGTTGGGTCGATTTTTCGCCCATCAGGCGGAAGTCGGCTCCCGCCGCCAGGACCATGGAGGCCTTATGCATGACGTATTCGTGCGGCACATCGCTGTAGGCGAAAACGACCTGGTCAACGTTTTGCTCCCGGATGATCTCGAGCAGATTGTCTTCGGGGTGGATCGGGATGCCTTTGGGATACATCCTGCCCGCCAGCGCGGCCGGATAGATGCGGCCGTCGATGTCGGGGATCTGGGTGGCGGTGAAGGCGACGACTTCGTAATCCGGGTTGTTGCGGAAGAAGACGTTGAAGTTGTGGAAATCGCGCCCGGCGGCGCCCATGATAAGCGTACGGATCGGCATGCCCGGTTCTCCTTTTGCGTCAGAAATCATTCGATTCTGTTCCCGGCGTACCGCACACTGAATTGCTTATTCCCGCAATCCGGCATGGGGTCCAATGATACTCTGGTTTTCTCGGCGCAGGGATTAATCCGGGATGAGGGTATCCAGATATTCTTCCAAAAACACCAGCACCTGCTCGGCAGCTCCGGCTTTATTCTGCAACCGGTCGCCCGCCAAGCGAATCAACTTGGCCTGGGTGCCGCCCTCGGCGGCCAGCGCCAGCCACATCAGCCCCACCGGTTTATCTTTTGTTGCGCCGCCCGGTCCGGCGATTCCGGTGACGGCCAGGCCAATATCGGTGCCGAAACATTTCCGCACTCCCTCGGCCATTTCCCGGGCCGTTTGTTCGCTGACCGCGCCGTGCTCCGCAAGCGTCTCGCGCCGGACGTCCAACAGTTTTACTTTGGCGTCGTTGGAATAGGCGACAATCCCGCCCAGGAAATACACCGAGGAACCCGCCACGTCGGTCAACCGCGAACCCACCAAACCACCGGTACAGGATTCCGCCGCGGCAAGCGTCAAGCTCAAGTCCTTCAACCTTTTGCCGATTCTCTCTTCGAGGGATTTATCCATTATGCCGGCCTCCG
>JBEKDW010000167.1:0-5985 GCA_050014155.1 Anaerolineales bacterium | reverse complement strand
CGGTTGGCTTCCCCCGCGAGCGCCATTGCCTCGCCGAGCGCCGCGCGCAGTTGCACCTGTTCGTATCGCGTACCAACGGCCGCGAATGCCTGCTCCGCCCTGGTAAGGAGTTCGTTATCTTCGGGACGCAACTCTCCGGGTTCGGGCACGCGCCCGTCCCAATTGCGGTAGGAGAACGTCAGCACGCGGTTGGCGAGATTTCCCCAGGTGGCCACCAGTTCGTCGTTGTTGCGGCGCAGAAAGTCCGCCCAGTCCCAATCGGTGTCACGCGATTCGGGCATGTTGACGGTGAGGTAGTAGCGGACCGCATCCGGCCCATAGCGCTCGACCGCGTCCAATCCCCACACCGCCCAGTTCCGCGAGCCGCTGATTTTCTTTCCTTCCAGATTCATGAACTCGTTGGCGGGCACGTCGGTGGGAAGGTTGAGCGCCTTGTCCTTCGCCCCGCCATACAAATGCGAAGCGCCGATGAGCTGCGCCGGCCAGATCACGGCGTGGAAGGGAATGTTGTCCTTCCCGATGAAGTAGTAGGTCAGGGCTTCGGGGTTGTACCACCATTCTTTCCAGGCGTCCGGTTCACCCCGGTTCCTAGCCCATTCCAACGAGGCGGAGAAGTAGCCGATCACCGCCTCGAACCAGACGTACAACCGCTTGCCTTCCCAGCCGGGTTCGGGAAGCGGGATGCCCCAGTCCAGGTCGCGGGTGATCGGGCGGCCGTGAAGCCCCTCGGCGACCATGTTGCGCGCGAATTGCAGAACATTCGATCGCCAGGCTTCCTTACCGGTGGAAAGGAACTTATTAATCTCCGGTGCGAGCTTGCCTAGGTCGAGGAAGAAATGCTCGGTCTCGCGCGGGACCGGGGTCGAGCCGTCGGTGCGGCTGCGCGGGTTGATCAGCTGCGTGGCCTCCAGGAGGTTGCCGCAGTTGTCGCACTGGTCGCCGCGCGCGTTCGGGTAGTGGCAGATGTAGCATTCGCCTTCCACGTAGCGGTCCGGCAGGAACCGCTTTTCTATTTCGGAATACATCACGTTCTGCTTCTCGCGGTAGAGGTATCCGTTCTGCTTTAGGGTTTTGAAAAAATCCTGCGCCACGTGGAAGTGATTTTCCGTGTGGGTGCTCGTGAAGAGATCGTACGAAAGCCCCGCCTGGAAAAACAGGTCGATGAAGCGCTGATGATACCGCTGGTACACCGCTTCGGCGGTGGTTTTTTCCGAATCGGCCCGGACGGTGATCGGCGTGCCGTGCGCGTCGGTGCCGGAGACCATCAGCACGCGGTTGCCCTTCAGGCGGTGGTAGCGCGCAAAAATATCCGCCGGCAAATAGGAACCGGTGAGGTTGCCGACGTGGATATCGGCGTTGGCGTACGGCCAGGCGACGGCTACCAGCACGTTTTTCATCTTTTCATTGTCTCCAAGCGGGATTCCCTTGCGTATGTTTCGCGAGTATATCATCGGGCTGATAAAAATAAAAACTGTTGAGGGGTTCGCGCCGGGGAGTTGTCCTTGCGGGATCGCGCCGCGATTTATCGCGGCGCTGGGACAAAAAGCCCGCCCCAAGCCGTAGGCTTGGGGCGGGCTGCATCACTCAGATGATTCTGCCCCGAAGGGGCATTGTGTCCTAGCGCGGAGATTCATCCCCGCGCGGAGGTCGCGTACGAACGTTTCCGCGTATTCTATTGAGCGTATTCCTGCAACTGGCGTGCCCGCCGGGGATGACGCAACCTTCGCAGCGCGCGACCTTCAATCTGACGGATGCGCTCGCGCGTCAGCCCGAATCTCTGGCCGACCTCCTCGAGTGTGCACGGCCGCTCCCCGCACAGGCCGAAGCGCATCCGCAGGACTCGCGCCTCGCGCGGGCTCAGCGTCGAAAGCACTTCCTCAATCTTTTCGCGCAACAAATGCTCGCTCACGCTCTCGGTCGGAGAGGGAGTGAAGGTGTCCTCGACGAAGGTGATCATCTCTTCGTCTTCCTCGCCGATCGGATTTTCCAGCGAGACCGGACGCCAGGATACCTGCAGCATCCAATCCACCTTGCGTTCGTCCAGCCCCATCTCCGCGCCGATCTCCTCCGAGGTGGCTTTCCGTCCGGTGCGTTGTTCGATGTCGTGGGCGGTGCGGTACATGCGCTGGATGCGGTCGGTCATGTGGACCGGCACGCGGATGGTGCGGCTCTGATCGGCGATCGCTCGGGAGATGGTCTGCCGGATCCACCAGGTGGCGTACGTGGAGAAACGGAACCCGCGGTGGTAATCGAATTTTTCAACGGCCTTCATCAGCCCCAGGTTGCCTTCCTGGATCAGATCCAGAAAGTACACCCCGCGCCCCATGTAATGTTTGGCCACACTGACTACCAGGCGGGTGTTGGCTTTGATCAGATGTTCCCGCGCGCCCAGCCCGTCGTTCACCAGGTGTTCCAGTTGGATTCGTTTGCGTTCCGAGCCCGTGGACGGTTCGGCGGTTTTTTTCATCGCGCGCAGCCGCAACAGGGCGTCGCGGCCCTCCTCGATCCGGCGGGCCAGCGAAACCTCCTCCTGGGTGGAAAGGAGCGGTACCCGCGACATTTCTTTGAGGTACAAGCCTACCGGGTCGTCGATGGAGATCCGCGCCAGATCGCTTTCCTTGCTGGGCCTGGCGCGCCGCGGGGCGGGGGGAAGTTTTTGGGGGATTCCGGTTTCGCAGATTTCAATCCCGGAGCTGTGCAGAAACGACAGCACTTGCCGGAATTCACCGACGCGTTTGGCGGCGTTGGGGAACGCCTCTAAGATGTCGTCGGTGGTGAGAAATCCCTGGAATTCCGCCTGTTCCAATAGCACGGTCACTTGTTCTCGGTTTCGCCATTCTCGCTCCATGCGCTGCTCTCCTCGAAGGGAAGGTGATGCATGGGGGCAGACGGCTTTCGTTTCTCCGGATGGCTGGGTTGATGGGAACGATGCCTTCTCGCCCGAGTACGAGTTCCGTCACTCGATCCGCAAGTAAGGGCAAACCCTCTTCGCGGGTTCGCCCGGACGCCGGAAACGCGATCGGATTCCGGCGGGTTCTGCGGTCGCACTTATTTCTTTTTAGAAGTTTTTTTCGCTGCCCCGCCCGCGGTTTTCTTCGCGGCTGGGGATTTTCCTCCCGATTTTAGGACGGATTTTTTTGCACTTTTGGTTTTCAAATTTTTTGCTGCGGCGGGCGCTTTCGCGTGCGCCGCTTTCTTTTCGGTTTTCGATTCTGTTTTGACCGGTTTCTTTTCCGTGACGTTCGCTTTTTTGGATTTCTTTTGCGCCGATAGGATCAAACCGGAGGTCATGATTCCCTGCACTTCGGCTTCCTCCGGATGGTAGCATTGCTTCTCATTGAGGTCGTTGCCGCAGATGGGACACAACCCTTTGCAATCCGGCCGGCACAGAAGCCGGGTGGGCTGATTGACCAGCAGATATTCCCGCACCAGGGGCTCCAGATTCAAATGTGCGTCTTCCCCGACCAGGAGCAGCGGATCGGTGGCGTTTTGCGGCGGATAGACGAACAGATCTTCGATGTGGATGGAAATGGGCGCGGAAAAGGCTTTCAGGCAACGCGCGCATTCGGCCGGCAACTGGGCGGAAAAATCACCCAGGGCGACGATCCCCTGAGGTGTGCGGTTGAGCTGTAGATGGCCGGTGAATGCTTCGACGCGGATATCACTTCCCAGTGTTATGCTTTCTTCGTGGAAGTCGAAGTGTCGGCCATATCCAGCCGTTTGGCTGAGGAGAAAACCGACGTTCAGGCTAAGTGGGCGGTAATGTGTATTCATTTGGAAAAAAACCGCCGTAATTCAAGGCTTTTTTATTTTAGCATAATAGGATATGCGAAGTCAAATTTAATGTATTATTCGGATATATTGTGTCCTAATCACTCCTTGAGTACAATACGGTTGTCCATCAGGAGGTGTGCGCATGGATAATTTACGCCAGCAAATGTTCTCCACGGAACCTCCGCCCGAGGCGGCTCCTCCATCGCGTCCCAAACTGCTTCATACGATTAATTCTATTTCTCCAAGCCAACGGTTGATGTTGTCGATGTTCCTTTTCATGGACACCTGCATCATTTGCTTTTCGTGTTTGCTGTTGTTCGGAAAAATCTCTCTTCCTTTTTAAAAAGGAATTTGCCGTTGCGGGTCTATCCCCCGAGGATTCCCCCATGGACATTCGCCCTTCCCCGATCGCAGGAACGTGGTATCCCGGCACCGCCGAACAGCTTGCAAAAAGCATCGATCATTTTCTCGAGGGGGAAACGAAAACCGAACCGAATGCCGAGCTGGTCGGCGTGGTTGTTCCGCACGCCGGACACCGCTACTCCGGCTCCGTCGCCGGAGCCGCGTTCCGCTTGATGCGCGGCCTTGCGCCGGATATCGTTGCCGTGGTCTCGCCGATGCATAACCTGGCTCCGGGGCAGGTGCTCACGAGCGGGCACGACGCGTATCAGACACCGCTGGGGGAGATCCTCGTGGATCAGGATGCGGTCCGGAAGCTTAGCGACGCGATGCAGAAGAGAACCGGATTCGCGCTCTATCCGCTGCGTAACGACCGCGAGCATTCCCTCGAAATCGAATTGCCGTTTCTACAGCGGGCGCTCGGGTCGTTCCACCTTTTGCCGGTGATGATCCTGGACCAGCGCGAATCCACAGCCGAAGCGCTTGGGTTGGCGCTGGGGGAAACATTGGCCGGGCGGAAGGCGTTGCTCGTGGCCAGCAGTGATCTTTCGCACTTCTTCCCGGATGCGGTTGCCCGGACGTTCGATGCAGAAATGATGCGACGCGTGGAACGATTTGATCCTGCGGCGGTGATGCGCGCGGAGGAAGAGGAAGCCGCTTCCGCTTGCGGCCGCGCGGCCATTGCCGCGGTATTGTGGGCCGCCCGCGCGCTGGGCGCCGACCGGGTTTCCGTGATCGCGTATGCCAACTCCGGCGACGTCACCGGAGATAAATCCTCCGTCGTCGGTTACGGATCGGCGGCCATTTGGCGGACCGCCTCCGCATGACGACCTTCCTCGAAATCGCGGTTCTCGCATCTTCAACAAAATCCGTTTTTCATTACCGCCTCCCGGAAGAGTGGGGGAGGCTTGAAACCGGTTGCCTGGTGGTCGTGCCTTTCGGCAACCGGAGAGTTCAAGGCGTCGTACTCGGAGAAGTCGCCCGGCCGGAGGTGACCGAAACGCGTCCGGTGGAAGAGGTCCTCGATCCATTGCCGGTGCTCACACCGCAACAGTTGCGGCTAGCGCGCTGGATGTCCACTTACTACCGGGCGACGTTGGATTCTTGCCTCTCAGCCATGCTCCCGCCCGGCTTGGCTCAGCATGCCGAAGGGTTATACGAGTTGGCGACTCCCGATTTCCACCCGGAGAAGCCGCTGGAGCAGCGTCTGGTGAAATTGCTCGCGGAACGGGGCCCGCTGCGCAGCGGGCAAATTCGCCGGGCGTTCGGACCGCTCACTTGGGAGCGCGAGGCTCAGCGACTTGTCCGCGCCGGCGCGATCCGGCGAAGAAGCATTCTCCCTCCTCCGTCGGTCCGTCCGAAAAAGATCCGCATGGTGCAAATGGCGCTTGCGCCGCGGGAAGCGGCGGCCGCGATCGAATCCCTGCACGTCGGCTCGATCCCATCCAATCGCCGGGCAGCCACCGAGCGGCGGGCGCGCGTGTTCGAAAGCCTCCTGGGCGAGGGCAAACCGCTAGCCGCCGAATGGGTGTACGCAGCCTCCGGCGCCCACCTCGACGATTTACGGGATATGGCCGAGGAAGGCTGGGTGGATCTGACGTATGAAGAAACAACGCGCGACCCTCTCTCGGGGCGAAGTTTCCCGGCTGCCGTCCCGCCGGTTTTAACCGGAGAGCAGGAGACCGCGCTACAGCCGATCCTCGCTGCGCTGCTAGCCCGCCGAGCCGAACGCTTCCTGCTGTTTGGAATCACCGGTTCGGGCAAGACCGAGGTATACCTCCGGGCGGCGAAGGCGGTGGTCGAAAGCGGGCG
>JBEKDW010000166.1:0-10346 GCA_050014155.1 Anaerolineales bacterium | reverse complement strand
AAGGATTACCCGACCGCGATCCGATGTCTGGAATCACTCTGCCGGTGCGCGCCGGACGATCCGGAAGCGCATACCGCGCTGGCCAAAGCCGCAATCTTAAAGGCAGAGTCGTCCTATCGCCGGCAGCTGGCGGATGCGGAACCCCAACCGTCTCAGTCGATGTCAATCGCAGACGCAGAGTCCGTTCGCTCGGCGCTTGCCCGAGCCGCTGCGCTCGGAACATCCGAGGAGACGATCCAACCGCTCTTCGAACGCGCCGCGCTCGCTTTCACGAGTCCCGATTCGAAATCGATCGAATCGCTCGAGGCGCTTAATCAGGAAAATCCCTCCCCGGAGGTCGCCCTGGCGATCGCCCAAGCCTGGCTGCGCGCGGACGACGCGCTGAAAGCAAGGAAAGCCGCAGAGTCCGCGGTCAGTCTGGACCCGGATATGGAAGAGGCGCGCACGTTATTTGGAATTTGCGAATGGAAAACCGGGCGGAACGAATCAGCGCTCGCGTCCTTCCGCCAAGCGAGCCGGTCCGACCCGCGCAGTGCTTTCCCCCATTCATGGGCGGCAAAACTTCTCTCGGAGATGGACCGCCGCGAAGAAGCGATCGCCGAATTGCGCAATGCGCTTCAACTTTCGCCGGACATTGCCGCCTGGCAATATACGCTCGGAACATGGAACGAAGATGCCGGCAACCGTTCGGCCGCCCTACCCTGCCTGCAGCGTGCCGTCGAACTCGATCCGCAAAACGGTGAGTATCAAATCCGGCTGGCCCGCGCGTTGGCGCGGGACGGCGATCCGCAGAACGCGCTGACACATTTCCGCAAGGCGGCGTCGTTCTTGGCTTCCCCAACCGCCGGGCTGTTCGCCGAGATCGGGAAGGCGGCGATCGAATCCAATAAACCCGGCGAAGCGTACGAGGCTTTTCAACTCGCGATCGAAAAGTCCGACGCCAAGGTGCCCTTCCCCTGGCTGCTGGGCAAAGCGCGTGCGGCCATTGCCTTGGGCCGACGCGACGAAGCCCGATTGCTGGCCAAGAGCGTTTTGAACGGTGAAGGCCATCCGCCGGAAGCGCGTCTGATCCTGGCCGAGGTGGACGAAGCCGAAGGCCGGTTGGACGAAGCCATCCGGCACCTGGATCACGCCGCGACGGAAATGGACGATCCGGTCCTGCCCGCACTGCGCCTGGCCCGGCTTTGGACGGTTACCGGCTCAGCGGCGCGTTCCGCTGCCGCGATGCAGGCGCTTCTGGAAGCGCATCCGGAAAACGACGAAGCCCACCATTTGCTGGCCGAAGCATTGATGGAAAGCGGCCGGATGGAAGACGCTCTGCGCGCCGGCCAGAAATCCGCCGACCTTGCTCCGCGCAACATGGCTCACTGGATCCTCCTGGGAAGGATCTCGCGCAAGATGGGCCAGTTGGATCAATCGCTGGCCGCGCTGGCCAAGGCGTGCGAGATTGCGCCGCAGGACGTGCGCACCGCGCTCGAGTGCGGCCTGACGTACGAAGCTCAGCAGCGTTGGGATCTGGCGCTGGAAGCATACCGCTCCGGCCTGAAGGTTGCAGCGGAGAATGCCGAGTTACATTACCGGTTGGGCGTGGTGCACAAGAATATGCGCGCCTATTCCGACGCCGCCATCGAACTGCGCAGGGCGGTGCAGATCGAGCCGCAGAATCTTGCGGCGCACAAATTGCTTTCCGGCGTGATGGCGTTGAGTCTGGTTTACGGCTTGCCCGTTCAATCCGCGGACGCGAGGTGACCTGTGGAACGATCCATTTTTCTTTCCGCTGTTGAATCGGCTCTCTCGATTTCCTCCTCGAAGGAATCCCAGCGGGTGGGATCGGAATTTGCCAAGCAGGCGTGCCTGGAATGGCTCTCCCGATGGCCCGGCGATTTCCGTGTGCGCGCCCATCTGGTCGACGCTTACTGCCTGGGCGGGGAATTCGACGCGGCCGTTCCGCAGCTCCAGCAGGTGATCGAGGCCGATCCGGAATCCCCGCGGCCTTATCAGACACTCTCCGCCCTCCTGCGGCGCATCGGGCAAACCGCTGCAGTTCCCGAGGGATGCTTGTTTGGATTGGATGCAGGTTCGGGAGCTCAAACCGCCCTGCCCGATTGGGCCGATCCGCTGCAGGCCGCGCTCCATTTGATGCGCTCCGGCCGGTGGGAGGAAGCCCGGCTGTCCGCAGAGACCGTTCTACGCACTGCACCGGATCAACCGCTGCCTGCCGTAGTTCACCTGCAGGCTCTTTCGCACCTGGCCGAATATCCGGTAGTCCTTTCCGCCGGCAAGGAATACCGGAAAAGCTGGCCGAGCTGCGCGGCGATACTGCTTTTGATGGCGCAATCATCCATCGCGTCCGGACGGAATGCCGATGGCGTGGAATTGCTGCACGCCGCCTCGGTAGCTGATCCGGCCGGCGAAGTGGCCGACCGGTATCTGGGAAGTCTGAACCCCTACCGGTCGCTCTGGCCTCAGCGCCTGCAACTCGACCTCTCCATCGGATTACCCGCGGAGGTGGCGTCGGCCGCCGGATGGAACCAACTTACTTCTCCCCCCGCTCCACCCGCCGAACCGAACCTGCCGGAGGATATCCCGGTTCTGAAATTCCCGGATTACGATTCTCAAAATCCGGATCAGTCTCCCATGACGGCATCTTCCACCATCGCTCCGATTCCGGGCGAGGTATTCACCGGGCCGTCGGAGGCTTCCAAAAACGCCAAACCCGCAGACACGCCGGTCAAGGAATCATCGGTCGCCGAAAACCGGGAGAATTCCTCCGCGCCCGAGAGCGATCTGGACGATTTGCGCCGTCAATTGAACCAAGTTGCGATACGGCTGCGGATGAAAAAATCCACCGCCGAGAAGGATGTGCGCCGGCCGGCGTATATCCTCCTCACCAGCCGCAGACTGCTTACATCGATCTATGGCCCGGACCTTCAATCCGAGATCGAGAATTGCCTGCAGGACGTCCTGCGCGCCAAACGGTCCGCCCGCGGGTGGTCGGCCTATCTGGTCGACGCGGACAACCGCGAGAGCCTGCAGCCGTTCGGGCTTGATCCCGTGGATGCTTCGAACGCCTGGCAGGTTAAAACGCTCCTGACCAATCTGGACGGCACCCTCGCCAAGAAAGGCGAGATGATCGGCGCGCTGCTGATCGTCGGCGGCCACGAGGTGATCCCGTTCCATCTGCTTCCCAACCCGACCGACGACGGCGATCCCGATGTTCCCTCCGACAATCCGTATGCCTCGCGCGACGAAAATTATTTCGTCCCCGAATGGCCTGTCGGACGCATTCCGACCCCCTCGGACACGCATGCCACTTTTCTGTTGGGCGTTTTGCGCCGGATCGCAGATGAGTCCGCTCCGATCCGCGTCACGCTTCTGCAAAATCTGCTCTCCATCATCCGTAATTTTTTTCCTGCGCCGGCATCTCGCTTCCGCACTGGGTCCGGATGTACCGCCGCGGTCTGGCAAAAAGCATCCACCGAGGTATTCCGGCTCATCGGGCCGTCCAATGGATTGCTGGTTTGCCCTCCCGTAAACAGCGGGAACCTGCCGTCGGATCTCCTTTCGGGTCCGAAATATTCCTACTTCAACCTGCACGGGATGGAAAACGGGCCGCAATGGCTGGGCCAGCGGAATGTCAAAGGAAAGAGCCCGGAGGATGTGGAGTTCCCGATCGCGTTGCTTCCTTCGCAGGTGGCTGGCGCCCGGAAGACACCCGACGTCGTGTTTACCGAGGCCTGCTATGGAGCGAATATTCTAAGGAAAGGCGTGGGGGATTCCATTTCGCTGGAGTTCCTCGCTTCCGGAACCCGTACGCTGGTCGGATCAACCAAGATTTGCTACGGCGCTGCATCTACTCCGCTCATTGCAGCCGATCTGCTTGCGCGCCTGTTTTTGCAGAGTTGTCTGGCTGGAATCCCGATCGGCGAAGCGCTGCGCCAAGCCAAGCTTTCTTCTGCGTCGGAGATGAATCGCCGTCAGAGTTACCTGGACCCGGAGGATCAAAAAACCCTGATCTCCTTCCTTCTTCTCGGAGATCCGCTGCATGTTTCGGTGACGGCTACGGGCAAACGCGTGGATCCGGAGATCATCCGCTGGAGGAAGTCTGCACCGGCCATCCAAACCCTGCAAGCCAAGGGCGACCTTCTCGAGAACGGGTCGGTCCCTTCCGAAAATGTTCAAACGTCCCTGAAGAAAGCCATGCACCAGTATCTGCCGGGGATGAGCGATAGCCGCCTACGCTACCTGCATCCGCGCCCCGAGACGCCTGCTGAGACCGCGGGATCCCGCGGGAAAAAAGGACGAGGCGTACCGCGTTCACCGGCTTGGGTGGTGGCACTGGAGCAATCGCTCACCCAATATGCCAAGATCAGCATGGATTCTTCCGGGCGGGTGATCAAGGTTACGGTATCGCATTAGATATCAACCGGGGAGAAAAAAACGGGATCGAAAATGAAAAACCCTCGAAATCTTTAGGATTTCAAGGGTTTTTTCGCGATTTTACCGGAAGAGGAACAATCGCCGTTCACCGTTATTCATATTGAAGGGTTTTCAGGCTTTGATCGACAATCGAGTCCTGTTCCTTGTTCAGTTCTGCAAGACGAAGATATACCGCTTGAATTTGAAATCCCCGTTTTTGAAAAAAATAAACAACCAACTGGAGATTCTGCCCCTGACTTGAAATAACGATCACCACTTTGTAAGCATCCAGCCCCGCGTCATTGAGAAACTTGCCTTGCGAGAGTATTTTTACCCCGCCTCCCGGTGATAATGAATCGAGCAATTCCTTGGCGGCTTCCGCGGCCGATAGATCCGATTGCTCGACATTGAAGACAAGCATGCACTCTACACCGCCTGTTTGCATCGGCCCATTCCAGGATGTCAGACTGGATTTCGAGGCCGGCACTTTTTTCCATCCCAGTGGAGGAATGTAGGAAAATTTTGTTATTCCGGCAGATTCGGTAAAACGATTCGGTTGCAAATCCGAAGGCCCGGTCTGCGTCAAGGTCCGTAAATTCGGCGCCGGCGGAGTTCCCGAACCTTCCGCGAATGTTTCGATAAGCAGTGGGGTATTGGTCGGGCGAAGTGTTTTCGTTTTGGTTCGCGTTTGAGTAAGCGTGACGCTCGGGGTCCGCGTCCGGGTCGGCCGGCGCGTATTGGTGTTGGTTGCCGTCGGGGTGAACATCGTCGCCGTGGCCGTCTCCCGGTCGGATTCCCGTGTGGAGAGGTAATTCTGGATCGGATTGCTGCATGCCAGGGAAATGAGTACGAGCACAAGAACAACCCGGAAGGAAACGGCACTCGGCGTTCTACTTCCCATGATTCCTCCTAAGCCAATACCGGTTTGATCTCGATTATATCCATAGGCATAAATTTTCGTTGCCATCCTTCATAGGTCATCTCAGTAGATGGGACCAATTCGTCAGCGGTCTTCGGGAAAAGCCGTACCTGGAGATCAAGCCATATTCACAAGAAGACGGACGCATCGCATGGAAAAAGACTGTTTTGGCATATAAATTGCATCTACTACGGTCAGGAATACTGCCATGATGACCATGAAGGCTCCCGCCGGTTTGGGCATTCACTACTTTTCCGACGACCGCCATTTCCGGTTAAAGGACTTGGATCTTTGGGTCCCCGAACTGCAATCACTTGGTTTCCGCTGGTTGGTTCTCTCCGGGTCGCTTGCCTGTGCCATCCCGGAGGCCTTCCTTAAGAGATTGGTGGATGCAGAGATCGAACCCGTCCTGATCCTGGACCGCGACCCTATCACCGCGCCGTCGGAAATTCTGCCTTGGATGCTCCGCTCCTACCGCCGCGCGGGCGTACGTTTCATCGCGCCCTTCGCCGCGCCCAACGCCGATACTTCTTGGCCGGGCGCGGATTGGCAGAACGCTTCGCCGGTGGATCAGTTCCTGCAGATATTTCCTCCCGTCGCGGAAGCGATCCTCGCCGAAGGCATGACACCCGTTTTCCCGATGTTAGATCCAAACGGAAGCTATTGGAGTCTGGCATACCTTGAAGCATACCTTGCGGGGTTGGATCGTTGCGGCAAGGGCGACCTGGCCCGCAAGCTGGTGCTGGCAGTAAGTTTCTCGGCCTACAACCGACCCCTGGATTGGGGAGCAGGCGGTCCGAGCCGCTGGCCGAACGTTCGACCGTATATGACACCGCCTGATTCCCAGGATCACCTCGGGTTCCAGGGTTATCTCTGGGTGGATGATATCGTCCGTCGAACGCTGGGTGAAAGCCTTCCGATGATCGGCCTGAAAGCCGGAGCGACGGTCGGGGATCTGACGGATCCGCAATATCCGCCGGTGGATCCCATCCGCCAGGCCGACGTCAACCTGCAGGTCGCTCAGATCGCTGCTGGGTCGCGGTTCTCCGCGCCGGTGCTGTGCCTGTGCTACTGGGTGATGGCTGCCGACGAAGGCGATCCGACGGCATCCGAAGCCTGGTATCGGAATGACGGATCCACCCTGCCCATCGTCGATTCGCTCAAACGCAGATCCCTCTCCAAGAATCTGCAACATGCTCCGGTCATTCAAAAATCTCTGCGCCATTATTTGCTCCTGCCCCAGGATCCGGTTTCGATTTCCGGTCACGCCTGGGAATCGGTTCGTAATTATCTACTGGCCTTCCAACCTGTCTGCGGCTTCTCGATCGACGAAGCCTGCCAGGCGGAGAAGGTGACCATCCTCGGCGACCTTCCTTTCACGATCACCGCCCTACGGTTGCGGGATTGCGGGTGTCGCGTGGAATATCTCGCCGCCGAACGCCTTTAAAAGGAGAACGCCATGTTGTATCCAAACCTCCCCGAGATCCCCGAAAGTGAAACTTTTTCCCGCCCCAAGACGGTGATTAAAGTTGTCGGCTTGGGCGGAGGCGGCTCCAACGCCGTCAACCGGATGATCGAGCTTGGTGTCGGCGGCGTGGAATTCATCGCCTGCAATACCGACCATCAGGCCCTGAGCAGCTCGCTGGCAAAATGCCAGGTGGCGCTCGGTCCACGAACCACGCGCGGGTTGGGAGCCGGCGGCGATCCGTCCATTGGGCGTGCCGCTGCGGAAGAAAGTTCGCGCGAACTGGCGGAGGCGATGCAGGGCGCGGACATGGTGTTCCTCACCGCGGGTATGGGCGGCGGCACCGGCACCGGGACGATCCCCATCGCCGCGGAGATCGCGCGGGCCCAGGGGGCGATCGTGGTGGCCATCGTCACCCTCCCCTTCTCGTTTGAAGGCAAGCGGCGCATGCAGGCCGCGCAGGATGGGATCGAAAGCATGCATCCGTTCTGCAACACGCTCATTACCATCCCCAACGACCGGCTGCTCGATGTGGCGCCCAAGCAAACTACCTTCGACGTGGCGCTGCGACTGGCCGACGATGTGCTGCGCCAGGGCGTCCAGGCGATCGCCGAACTGATCACGCGGCCGGGTTTGGTGAATGTCGATTTCTCGCACGTCCGCTCGCTGATGCAGTTGGCGGGCGGCGCCTGCCTCGCGGTTGGCCACGGCACCGGACCCGATAAGGCGATCCAGGCGGTGCGTTCGGCGCTGCATAACCCGATGCTGGAAATCGGTTCGCTTGAATCCGCCGCCGGATTGCTGGTTCACTTCACCGGCGGGGAGGATTTGGAGCTGGCCGAATTGCACCGCGCGATGCAGGAAGTTTCGGCGGGTGCGACGAACGCGGAAGTTTTCTTCGGCGCGGCGATCGATCCGTCGATGAAAGGCCGGGTCCAGGTGATCATCGTCGCCACCGGCGTGGGCGGACAACCGCTGGGGAGCGTGATCGCCGGCGCGTCACACATCCTGCTTAAGCATACGGCTCCGGACGCGGCCCAAAATACATCGGTCGCCGTGCCCTTCTCGCGGCTGGCGGTGGGTTCCTCCGCTCAGCCTGCGCCCATTCTGCGTAAACCGATTGCGTCAACCCAGCCGCCGGCACGCATTCCCACTGTTGCGCGATCCGTCGCCGCGGCGTCTGTTTCCTCCGCGGATTCACCTGATGGATATTCATCCCCCACCGCCCGGAACATCGCAATTCCTTCGGCCGTCACCGAGGAGGATGATCTGAATGCGGTTTACTCCATGGAGGAATTGGAGATCCCGGCATTTCTGCGGCGGCGAATGCATCCGCAGGAGACCCAATCCGCGTCCCGCGCTTTTCACGGCGCCGGATAACCGCGATTTCCTTTCCGGAGGCGAGCATGGCGATCGATTCTTCCACCATCGAAAAAATCAACCAGCGCGTGTACCGGGAATATCCCGAGATGCGCGGCGCGCGCCCGTCGATCACGCCGAGCGGCAAAGGCTACACACTGGTCTACAAGGCCACGGCGCAGACGCCCGCCGGCCCGATCGCGCGCGTCGTGCGCGTCGTGACGGACGAACGCGGCAAAGTGAATCGCCTGAGCACTTCCAAGTAGGAGCTGGCCATGTATATCGTCAAGAAATTATCCCTTCTGACCGCGCTGCGAACGCTGCAGACCATCGAACAAATGCTGCACGGGTTGATCCTCGCCCGCCCGTACCTGCCCTTCGCCGCGCTGAGCCTCACCGGCGGGTTCGTTATCGGGATCATCATCACACGCATTTAGAAACTATTACGGGGTCATCTTCCACATAAATAAACCCTTAGGGTCTTGCAGACCCTAAGGGTTTTCGATTTTATTTCCTTCGCTCCATCGCAAGCGGATAAAATAATCCTGAGGATTTATTCCGATTCGCGATCCGCAATCGGCACTATAATCGTCTCATGCCGGACGAAATCCACCGTTACGATAAATCCACCGTCGAGGGCGCGCAGGATGTGCTTTCCGGGCGAAGCCGGAAAAGCTTTTTGCTGCGGCTGCTGCCTTTCCTGGGACCGGCGTTCATCGCCAGCGTGGCGTACATGGATCCGGGCAACTTTGCCGCCAACCTGCAGGGGGGCGCGCAGTTTGGGTACACGCTGTTGTGGGTTGTGGTCGCCAGCGACCTGGTGGGGGTCGTGATCCAGACCCTCTCGGCCAAACTCGGGATCGCTACCGGAAGGAACCTGGCCGAGCTTTGCCGCGACACATTCCCGCGGCCGGTGGTCGTTTCGCTGTGGGTGCTGATGGAGCTCGTCGCGATGGCCACTGATCTGGCGGAGTTCATCGGCGCCGCGGTCGGGTTCAACCTGCTGCTCGGCATCCCGCTCTGGCTGGCCGGACTGTTGACCGCCGCCGCAACGATTATCATCCTCGGTTTGGAGCGCTTCGGCTTCCGGCCGTTGGAAGCGGTGATCACCGCATTCGTGGGCGTGATATCGGTTTGCTACCTTATCGAGACGGTCCTGGACCGGCCGGACTGGGGGAATGTGTTGCTTCATGCTGTGAAGCCGGAGCTTGCCGGCCCCGAGAGCGTGCTGCTCGCAGCGGGGATCCTCGGCGCAACCGTGATGCCTCACGCAATCTTCCTGCACTCGGCGCTCACCCAGGGGCGGATCTCCGTCCGCGAACCGGCCCAGCTTCGCCGGTTGTATCGCTACGAACACATCGACGTGCTGATTGCGATGGGGATGGCGGGTCTCATCAACGCGGCGATGCTGATCATGGCCGCCTCAACTTTCCACCGCGCCGGGATGACCAGCGTGGGGACGCTAGCCGAGGCGCACCATACTCTCGAACCTCTGCTGGGACCGGCTGCCAGCCTGATCTTCGCGCTCTCACTTTTGGCCTCCGGTCTTTCTTCCGCGTCGGTAGGGACGATGGCCGGCCAGATCATCATGCAGGGTTTTCTGCACCGGCAGATTCCCCCCTGGATCCGCCGTCTGGTGACAATGGTTCCTTCTTTGATCGTTCTCTTCGCCGGATGGGAGCCGACCCGCGTTCTGGTTATCAGCCAGGTCGCGCTCAGCTTCGGCCTTCCGTTTGCCATCCTGCCGCTGGCGTACTTCACCTCAAATGCTTCGCTCATGGGCGAACTGGTCAACCGTCGCGTCACCACGCTTGCCACTTGGGCGGTGACGGCGATGATCATCGCGTTGAATCTGTATTTGTTATACGCAACTTTCTTGGGAGGACGATTATGACCATCAAATGTCTCTTTCTCCCTTTGGACGGTTCGGATCTGGCGGAGAGCGCTCTGCCGGCGGGTCTGTATTTCGCGCAATTGTTCGGCGCATCGATCAGGCTTTTTCATGTCATCGAAAAAAACGCTCCCGATCATGTCCACACCTCGCGCCATTTGACCAACGCCGGGGAAGCCGAAATCTACCTCAAGGACACCGTCGCACGGTACATTCCCGCAGGCATAACTGTGGAGCAGCACGTGCATTCCTCAGCCGCCCGTGACGTGGCCCGCAGCATCGTCGAGCACGCC
>JBEKDW010000165.1:0-6021 GCA_050014155.1 Anaerolineales bacterium | reverse complement strand
GTTATCACCTTGCACGAGCAGATTGCGGCTCCCTGGGTCGCCGACAGACAGGTCTTCCCGGCACTTTAATAAGTAGAAGGGTACTTGTTTATGGTGTTCCACGACCGCGGATTTGACGATCCAAGTTAGAGAAGGCATTAAAAATGGAAGGGTTGGCTCAGGAAGTCGGTTTCCATATTGGGCATTCGCACCAATTTTCCGGGAAGCCCATGGATTGAATGGGAATTTCAGGATATTCTCGAAGCAACTGTCCCAACTGTTCTTGCCACGCTTGAGCCGGGGTAATAAATCCCAATAAATACCTCAGCAATGTAAGTACAGCAAATATACGTCCATTTGAGAATGTCACCGGATTGTACCATTCAGGATGATGTCTTTCATCTGGAATCACAGGACGTATTGGTAATTCACGGTTCCATAACCGGGCATGATGTGCACAAGCATTTCGGACGAAATTTAATGTATTTAGCCATGATTCCATGACAGGGGGATACAAATGGAATTCATAGGCTATTTCCTGTTTTTCTTTTCGGTTAAGATATCTAAAAAAAGTAAACAATTGTCCAAAACTCATTACTTCAACAGCTATCCAAAAAGGTATATCACGCTCTTCAGGATATGTTTTCTTAAACCCCTCTAAAAATTCCTCCTTGCTTCGCGCGATCGCTTCATCTAGTTCTTGCGTCCATCTATGAAATTTATCTACAGGAATATCCGGACATAAATTTTCCTTTTGTTTGTATCCAAATGGCCCATAGGTTAAAGTAAATTTCTCAACAAGCCGAGTTCGCAATATACATACTTCAACATGCTCGATTGAATCCATGATAAGCAGGCGTAGTTTATGATCAAATGTATATAGACGCCAGATGTCATTGAAACGCGTACCCGGAGCAAAGCGTTCTTCCCCTGTTGTGGGATCTACTCGTTTGAAATGCAACCAGTAGGCGCTTAGTCGGTAATAATTTACCGAACGCAAGCAATTCAACAGTTGGTCTCTATCAGAGACAATAAGTCCGCGGTCCAATAATCGTTGGGTTTGCTGTTCGAATGAAAGAGCTGATTTGTCATATTTCATTAAATCATCCCCTAAAAGAAAAACCCGCCACATTTGAGCATGCCCTTTTGGGAGCAGAGGCTTGGCGGGTGTACTGAATTTAGTATAGTGGAAAAATTATTTTCGTCAAGTATCAAAATTCGTTTTTTCCTCATGGTAAAACAATCCATTGTTTAATGCATATATTTCGCTGTTTTCTATTGACATTATTCAAATGTAACCACGGTCCACGGTCAATGGTCCATGGTCCATCGTCCCCTTTTACTCCTCCCCGCCGTCAAACAGCTCCGGCTGCTGGGGGTGATGGAATTCGAGTCCGAGGTGCTCGTAGGCGCGTCGGGTGGCGATCCGCCCTTGCGCGGTGCGGTCCAGAAAGCCCAGCTGCAGCAGGTAGGGCTCGTAGACGTCCATGATCGTGTCCGGCTCCTCGCTGATCGAGGCGGCGATCGTCGCCAGCCCCACCGGCCCGCCGTCGTACTTCTCGACGATGGTGCGCAGCACGCGCAGATCGATCTCGTCCAAGCCCAGCGGATCCACATTGAGCAAGTCCAACCCGGCGCGGGCGACCTCGAGGTTAATGGCGCCGCCGGCGCGCACCTGGGCGTAATCCCGCACGCGGCGCAGGAGCCGCAGCGCCACGCGCGGCGTTCCGCGCGCTCTGCGGGCGATCTCGCGCACCCCGCTCTCGTCGATCTCCACCGCTAACAACCAGGCGCCGCGGCGGACGATCTCGGCGATCGATTCTGGATCGTAGAAATCCAGCCGGTAGACTGCGCCGAACCGCGCGCGCAGCGGAGAGCTTACCATCGCGAGGCGCGTGGTGGCGCCGACGACGGTAAAGGGCGGCATGTGCAGCCGAATCGAGCGCGCGCTGGGTCCCTTGCCGATGATGATATCCAGGGAGAAATCTTCCATCGCCGGATACAGGACTTCCTCGATCGGACGACCCAGCCGGTGGACCTCGTCGATGAACAGGATATCCCCCTCCTGTAGATTGGTCAGAATGGCCGCCAGGTCGCCGGCGCGTTCGATGGCCGGGCCGGAGGTGATTTTTATGGAGACGCCCATTTCGTGGGCCAGCACATGGGCAAAGGTGGTTTTTCCCAATCCCGGGGGACCGTAGAAGAGGGTATGGTCGAGCGGCTCCCCCCGTTCGCGGGCGGCGCCGATTTGCACAGCCAGATTTTCCTTGATCCGGTTCTGCCCGATGATCTCGGCCAAGGTCGTTGGCCGCAATGCGGGATCGAAGGATTCATCACCGCGCCGTTGCGGGGAGACCAGCCGTTCCTCGTCCATACGACGATTATATCAGCCTGTTCCATATCCATTCGGCTGGCGTATAATCCCGGCATGGAAATTCGGCAACGATCCCGAAGACGAAACCGAATCATCGGCGCGATCCTTTTTAGTGTTTCCATTCTCTTCGCAGGGTTTGCGATTTGGCCCACCATCTACCGTACGGAAAATTTTCCACTGCGTTCGGACCTTCTGCCGCAGGAATATCAATTGGAAGTGCAATACCCGGCGCTTGGCCCGTCGGGCGATACGGTGACCCTAAAGGTTACCTTGAAGCCGGTCGGCCCCGCACCTGCCACAGATTCATCCCAGGGCTTAAGCCCCGGACTGGTGGCCGAGGTGCAATCGCCCACGCTGGCCGTCGACCCCTCCGGCCAAATCCTCACCGCCCTTACCGCCGGAAGAACGTTGCATATGTCGTGGAATGCTCTCTCGCAAGCCCCGGGCGAAGGGCATATCAATCTGTTCCTTTTCAGAGAGGGAGCCGAGCAAGCCAACGGAGTATTCCTCCAACAGCCGCTATGGGCGCGCTCCTTTCCTTTTAACACCTTCGCCGGGCCGGGGGGGATGCGGGTTCCCATTCTCTATCTTTCTTCGTTCGGAATCCTTTTCGGTTTGGGATTCCTGTTGATGAACTCGCTGGGAGGGAATTCCCGCCGGGGGCGGCCTTCGGCGAGTGGAAAGATCAACGATTGACCGTGGGCGGAAAATCCGCACAGGAACCAGCACGGGCCGAAATGGTGCGATTGAGCGTCGGGCCGCTAGAGACCAATTGCTATCTGGTTGCGGACGTCCTCTCCGGAACGGCGGTGGCGATCGATCCGGGAGACGAAACTTGGCGCATCCAGCATTCGCTCGCGATGCACGAATGGAACCTGGCCTGGGTGCTTGTGACCCATGCGCATTTCGATCACATCGCCGCCTGCGGCCAGTTGGCTGAAGGAGCCGGTTGTCCGATTGCGCTGCATCCGGCGGATCTCCCCCTGTGGTGGATGCAAGGCGCAGCGGACCAGATGGGGATCAAGATTCCCGACCTTCCCGTACCCCAACACCCGCTGGTTGCGGGTGAAACCATCCCCGTCGGCGATCTGCGATTCGAGGTTCTGCATCTCCCCGGCCACTCGCCGGGACACGTCGGATTTTTTCTCAAGCAGCAGGGTTGGTTGTTCTCCGGCGATGTGATCTTCGCCGACGGCGGCGTCGGCCGGTCGGATCTCATGGGCGGCAACGAATCTACACTCGAAACAAGCATCGACACGGTCCTGCACCTGCCGGACACGACGGAGATCTTCCCCGGACACGGTGGAAAGACAACGGTCGGCCGGGAGCGTAAGCTCCGGATGATATAGGCATACACGGAAGCCACGGAAGAAATCCCGGATTGCACCGAAGGGAAATGGACTCCACATTCTATTGATCTTTTGATTTTTTTTTATTCTCTTTTCCGTGAAATCCGTTTTATTCTGTGTAATCCGTGTACGAATTTTTTCGATGATGGATCAGGGCGTTTCCGCCATCTTGACAAAATATGTGCAGATGATACAATTAGTTCAATAATACATTTGTTACTTTGAAACAATTATTAAGCACTTGGAAAGGAGCCATCTCATGGAAATACTTCAAAAATATCTTCCCCTGCTGATTCCACTGATCGTCATCCAGTTGGCGTTGATGATCGTCGCGCTGGTGGACATTGTGAAGCGGGAGAAAACACGCGGCCCGAAATGGCTATGGGTCCTCATCGTCGTCTGTGGCGAGATGATCGGTCCGATCCTGTATTTCGTGCTCGGTCGGGAAGAGTCGTAAACCCATGAACGGCGCGACTGCAATAAAAACAGCCGGTGCTGCACCGGTTCGCGGGTCGCCGGAGACCTCGGCGATTCTCTGCCAGGGTCTTTCCAAAACGTACGGCAAGATCCAGGCGCTCGCCGAGCTTGAGCTTTCGGTTCCCTACGGCTCGGTATTTGGTTTCCTCGGCCGCAACGGCGCGGGAAAAACGACCACGATGAGACTGCTCGCCGGGCTGGCCCACCCTTCCGCCGGACATGCCTGGGTCGGCGGCTGGGAAACTACCGGAGTCAACCGGCTGGCCCGCACCCGCTTCGGGTATCTGCCCCAGGACCCGGCGTTTTATTCCTGGATGTCGGCCCGCGAGTACCTCGATTACATCGGACGGATCCAGGGTTTGTCAGGGATGGAACGCAAGCGGCAGATCGGCGAGATGTTGGAGCTTTCGGATTTGCAGGAAGCTTCCCGGCGCCGGATCGGCGGTTACTCCGGCGGGATGGTCCAGCGCCTGGGAATCGCCCAGGCATTGATGGGCCATCCACCGGTGCTGCTCTTGGACGAGCCGACCAGCTCACTGGATCCCGCCGGACGGCACGAAGTGCTGGAGATGATCTCCAAGATCCGCGGAAACGCGACTGTGTTTTTTTCCAGCCATATTCTCAACGACATCGAGCGGGTCTGCGATACGGTGGCCGTGCTCCACAAAGGCCGGCTTATCCTGGTTTCCGGCCGCGAGGAACTGCTGGAAAAATACGCGGTCAATGCCGCCGAGCTGGAACTGAGCGCAGCAGGCCAAGGATCCGCCGGGGATCCGCTCGCAACGTTTCTGGATGCCTTAAAACAGCGGGCTTGGGTAGCGAATATCAAACGGGAGGGATCCGTGCTGCGCATCATGGCGCACAACGTCCCTCTGGCGAAAAAGGAACTCCTACCGATGATCGTGGAGCACGGGCTGGAAGTCGACCGCTATGAGTGGGTCCGGCCTTCGCTGGAAGATATCTTTCTCCAGCTGAGCTCCGAGGAATAGAGGAGGAGCGAAATGGCGGCGTGGATCTATGGATTATCCATTCTCCTGATGATTCTCCTTCCGGTGTTTCTGGCCGCCGGGCTGCGCCGGATCGCGCAACCCGCCTGGATTCTCTTTGGCGTTGGTTGCCTCACCTTCACCCTCTCGCAGGTCGTCCATCTCCCCCTGAATAATTGGCTGGCTACCATTGGGTTGCTTCCCGGGAAGGTCTATTCCGGGCAACCGTTGTGGCAGACGGCGCTCATCGTGGGGCTGACGGCCGGGTTGTGCGAGGAGTTGCTGCGCGCCGCTGGTTACGCCGTGATCCAAAAAATAAAACCCGGTTGGACGCGCCTGACCGACGCCGTCATGCTGGGGTTGGGCCATGGCGGGATTGAATCGATGGTCGTCGGGGGCGTGCTCACCGCTGCCACTGTCAGCGCTCTGCTACCGCTCGTCGGCATCGATCTGAATACCCTGGGCTTGAAACCGGACCAGATCGTCGCGCTCCGCCTCCAATTGGAAACGTTGACCGGAATTCCCCTCCTCGGCGCACTGCCGCTCCTGGAACGGATCATCGCCATCTCCGCCCATCTCATCTTTTCCCTGATGGTGTGGAAAGCGATTTCCGGGCGCGGATCGTTGCATTGGCTCTATCTTCCCCTGGCTATCCTCTACCATGCGGCAGTGGATTTCGCCGCGGTATACGGGATGCATTACCTAGCGGATAAACCGCTTCTTATAGAAATAATTTTTCTTGGCATCATGATTCCGGGTTATCTCTGGGCCTTCCTTCAAATCCGCGGGTATGCGAAGGCGGATGGGGCGCCTTCTCGAGTTCCCAACAGCTCCATCCGCAGCGAACTGGCGATCT